>CACGNA010000004.1 GCA_902574425.1 uncultured Prochlorococcus sp.
GGGTTCAGGAGGGGTTAGAGATTTAAGGAGAACTAATAATGGAGATTATGTAAGTGTAAGTAGCTTAGGAAATTTCTTTTCAACCCTTAAGAGTAATAGTGATACTTGGGTTGCACATCAAAGAGCTAGTAGTAAAAGAGTTCAAAGTATTGGATTTAATCCTTCTGGGGATTTATGGATGTTATCTAGAGGTGCTGAAATTAGGTTTAGTGCTGATAGCGAAGATCTTGAAAGTTGGACCAAGCCTATAATTCCAATCTTGAATGGATACAATTACCTTGATCTAGGATGGGATCCTAATGGAGATATTTGGGCTGGAGGCGGTAATGGAACTCTCATAGTTAGTAAAGATAAAGGTGAATCTTGGAAATCTGATCCTGTAGCTTCTTCATTGCCAACAAACTATATTAAAATTATTTTTCTTGATAAAGATCAAATTAATACTCAAAAGGGGTTTGTTCTAGGAGAGCGTGGCTACATTCTTAAGTGGAAAGGTTAAATTTAACTATCAATAAAAAATAAAAAAAACCTTAATTTTGCATCAATTTAGCAACTGTCTGTAACCAAGCTCTTAATATCTTCGCAAACATATGATTTAACCTTGTAAGATCATAGGGTAAATAATTGTGATTATGGCCGCAGGATCAACGGGTGAACGCCCATTTTTTGAAATAATTACCAGTATTAGATACTGGATTATTCACGCAGTAACACTTCCAGCAATCTTTATAGCAGGTTTCCTTTTTGTATATACAGGACTAGCTTATGATGCTTTTGGTACTCCTCGTCCAGATAGCTACTTTCAAGCATCTGAATCGAAAGCCCCTGTAGTTACTCAAAGGTATGACGCTAAGTCTCAATTAGATTTAAGAACAAAATAAAATGACTAACTCACAAGCTCCAATGCAGGCTGCAGAAGTCCGCGTTTATCCAATATTTACTGTTCGTTGGCTTGCAGTTCACGCTCTTGCAATACCTTCAGTATTTTTCTTAGGTGCTATTGCAGCTATGCAATTTATCAGACGTTAACTTTATTCATTATGCAAGTAAACGAAAATCCGAACAAAGTTCCTGTAGAACTTAATCGCACAAGCCTTTACCTAGGTTTATTATCAGTATTTGTTTTGGGAATTTTATTCTCCAGTTATTTCTTCAACTAAATTAAAATTATGAGTAAACTAAAAGGCCCCGATGGCAGAATTCCAGATAGGTTGCCAGATGGAAGACCAGCCGTAGCCTGGGAAAGAAGGTGGACTGAAGGCACCCTTCCACTATGGCTTGTTGCTACAGCAGGTGGAATTGCAGTAATATTCGTTTTAGGAATATTTTTCTATGGATCTTATAATGGAGTAGGTTCAGCTTAAATTATTAACTAATTAAGTTACCTTTATAATATAAGTTCAATAAGAATCAATAAATATCTCTAACTTTTGCTTAGTAATGTTAGGGATATTTTCTTTTTGGGTTATCAAGCCATCCCTTAATGAAAAATGAGACTTGCTGCTCGGTCTTTCTTTCTCAATTACTTTCGCTACTTCAAAGATTATTTTATTAGCTACTTCAGTATTTGACTTAAGATTATCCAAGACCATTTCTACAGATACTTCTTGATGGGTTTGATGCCAGCAATCATAATCAGTAACCATAGACAATGAGGAGTAAGCTATCTCAGCCTCTTTTGCTAATCTAGCCTCAGTATGATTTGTCATTCCTATTATTGAACAGCCCCAGCTTCTATATAAATTAGATTCTGCGCGAGTTGAGAAAGCTGGTCCCTCCATGGCTAAATAAGTTCCTCCTTTATGTAATTGTCTTCCGCCAGGAATATTTTTTTCTCCGATCTCCCCCAATATTCTGCATAAATTGGTACAAAAGGGATCTCCCATCGTTACATGAGCTACTGCTCCATCATTAAAAAATGATGCAGGCCTATTTTTAGTTCTGTCTATAAATTGGTCAGGTACAACTATATCTAGTGGCCTAATTTGTTCTTGAAGAGAGCCAACTGCTGATGGAGCTATAATCCATCGTACTCCCATTGATCTTAGAGCCCAAATATTAGCTTTGTAAGGAATTTCAGTAGGATTTAAACTATGTGTTCTGCCATGTCTAGGAATGAATGCTATTTCTAAATTTTCAAGCTTAAATACTCTTATTGAATCAGAGGGTCTACCATAGGGAGTATCTATGTCTATTTCTCTTAAATAATCTATGTTATCCATTGAGTAAAATCCACTCCCTCCTATTACTCCTAATCTTGAATTTTTAATTGTTAATAAATGTTCTTTATGCATTGTGATGTAAATGACTTGTAATCATCTAGTACTAATTGGAGGAGGACACACAAATGTTCTTTTAATTAAGAAATGGTTAATGAGTCCGGAATTAATACCAGAAATCCCTGTTTCAATTATATCTAGAGATTCTTATTTGGTTTATTCGGCGATGTTCCCATCTGTGATTTCAAAATCAATTTCTTTAGAGGAAAGTTTAATTGATATAAAATCTTTAGCAAAAAATGCAAAAATATCTTTTATAGAAGAAGAAGTAAAGGATATTGATTTCAATTTAAAGACAATTGTTTTAAGCAATAGACCACCAGTGGATTTTTCGAAGTTGGTACTTAATTATGGAAGTGAAACAAAAATACCAAGAGAATTTGAGACCCTAGTAAAGAATCGAAATGCTTTTCCAATTAAACCTTTTTTGAGAGCTTATGACTTGATACAAAAGGAAGATATTTTTGATTCAGTTGAAGAACTTCCTTTCGTAATTGTTGGGAGCGGCCTTGCTGCAATTGAAGTATCATATGCTTTGAGAAAAAGATGGAGATTTAGACACTTAAAGCTATTATGTGATTCAACAATAATTAATAATAAGATTCTTAAAAGTTTAAGAAATTCAAATATTGAATTGGTTGATAATCTTGATTCTGATTATGGCAAGATTCTTTTATGTACTGGAAATACATCTCCTTTATGGGCGCAAAAAAAATTATTAGATTCGGATTCTCATGGCAGAATAATCACAAATCAGAATTTGCAGTTGAAAAGTTTCTCCGGGATCTTTGCTGCGGGTGATTGCGCAGTTGTAGATTTAGCAAAAAGACCAGCATCAGGAGTTTTTGCAGTAAAAGTTGTAAATACATTAGTCAACAATCTAAAAAAGGATATAGAAGGGGGATCATTAAAAAAGTGGTTTCCTCAAAAGATCGGATTACAAATAGTTAATTTATTTCCAAGCCATCATCAAAAGGCTTTTGCTATTTATCGCAATTTTGTTTTTGGCCCTTCTTATCTTTTTTGGATTTTGAAAAATAAAATTGACCTGACCTTTATTAACAAGTTCAGATCAAAAAGGTTAACTATGAAAGGTAGTGGAAAAAATTTTTCATTGAATGATTGCAGGGGATGTGCAGCTAAAATTCCTCAGATTGTTTTGAATAAATCATTAATAAATTCTAATTTAGATTCTTTTGCTTCATCCCCTGAAGATTCAGTTGAGATTTATCAAAATGGTAAAGATATTATCTTGCAAAGTGTAGATGGATTTCCTGCTTTGGTAAGTGATCCTTGGCTTAATGCAAAAATTACTACTTTGCATGCTTGCTCAGATTTGTGGGCATGCGGAGCAAAACTTTCATCCGCGCAGGCTTTAATATCATTACCAAAAGTTGAAAGAGAATTTCAGAGTTACCTCTTTTCTCAATCCCTTCAGGGGATTAAATCAACAGTTGAGGATCATGGAGGTGAATTACTTGGCGGTCATACTTTCGAGGCAAGAAGTTTAGTAAATAAACCTTATTCATTAGGAATAGATATTTCTTTAACTGTCCAAGGCATCTTAAAAAATGGAGCAAAACCATGGCTTAAATCTGGAATGAATGATGGAGACATTCTTATGATGTCTAGACCTCTCGGAGTTGGGATTTACTTTGCCGGTCAAATGCAAAATATTAATATGCTAAGTGGTTCTTCTGAAATAATTAATAATTTAGTGAAGAGTCAGCAAAATTTGATTAATGAAATTTATTTTTTGCAAGATCAATTTGGAGAGTCATTAGTCAATGCTGCTACTGACATTACTGGATATGGATTTGTTGGACATCTTAAAGAGATGGTTGAATCATCTAATTTATATAGGAAAAGAAATAATCTAAAGCCTGTAAAAGTTTTATTAGATTTATTTGCATTTAAAGCTTATCCTGGAGTATTTGATTTAATAAGAAAAGATATAAAAAGTACTTTCTTTGAATCTAACAAAGAAATTTTTGACAAAATTTATAAAGGAAATCGCCAAAAAAGAATAATTAATTTTTTAAACGAAAATTCATTAGATAAAGAGACTTTTAACGAGAGAATATCATTACTATTAGATCCTCAAACATGTGGCCCCTTGTTGATTAGTTGCAATCGTAAATATGAAAATAATCTAAAAGATAAATGGTACAAGGTTGGAGAAGTGGTAGAAATGTAATTAATTTCTATTCAATTTATCAATTTCTAAATATCTTAATCTTTTGATTTCCTTTCCCATCTCCTTCCCTGGCTCCCATCCTTCTTTTTTTAATGTTTCTCCATCTTTTTTAGATTTTATCGATTTGTAAATAAATAACCACTTAAATAAATTACGCCAGTATGGGCTCCCATCACAAATTAATAATTTGACTGTCTCGTCATTAAGGTTTCTGTACTCAATAAATTCTGTCCAACTTGATGGAGAATAATTCATAAATTTTTTTTGGTTGGTTTTTAATATCTTTTTTATATTTGAATAATCTTCTAGTATTTTTTTGTCACCATTATTTACCAAAAATCTTCTACATGCTGTACCTAAATCTTCTGAATCTTTTAATAAGTAAAGCATATAATTTCCATTCAATTTTTTAATCCAATTTAGTCCTCTTAAAAACCTTTTATCGACTTTAATATTTTCATTTAAGATTGAGATAATTCCCCATTTATGAATTATCGAAATTACATTATTCAAGTTATCTTGTTTATATATTTCAGCTAGTTCCATCCTTATTCTTATGCCAAGTGCAGGAGGGGAGGTCATTTTCTGATGAGTTTCTGAACTTTTCCAAGGCCATTGTCTAACTGTTGCTTGAGATTGTTTAAGAGAATTATTTGAAATATTGAAATCTAACCTTGAAGCATATTTTGCACATCTAATTAATCTACTAGGATCATCTGAAATACTTTTACTGTGAAGTAGGTTTAATTTTTTGCTTTTTATATCAGAAATTCCTCCATAAAAATCATAGATTTTCCTGGTTGAGACCTCGAAGGCTATTGAATTTATAGTGAAATCTCTCCTTTTAAGATCCTCCTCAATAGTACTACTAGTTACTGTGGGATTTAAGCCTGGAGCAGAATAAATCTCTTTTCTTGCAGAAGCAATATCAATTTTATAGTCATTAATATTTATTTCTACTGTGTTGTATAAATTAAATTCCTTGATTAAACATAAATCTACATTTACAATATTTTTTTTTATAAATTTTGCCAGAGAAATAGAGGAGCCTTCAATAACAAGATCTATATCTACAGGTTTAGAAAAAGATTTTTTGTAGAATTTACTAATTAATAAATCTCTTAAATAACCGCCAACAAAAGCCACTTTAGTATTGTTATTAGATTCTATGTATTTAGTAATTAGGTTATATAAATTAAATGGAGTTTTGATTAATTCCCCTTGGATGTAATCAGAGATATCGTTCATGAGTTTTAACTTACATAACGAATTGGAGCTAATCTGGGATCTAGAATTTTACTTCCTTTATCACCAAATTTTACTGCTAAAGATATTTTTTCCCCACTCCCAAAAATATGTATGATTTCACCTTTCCCAAATTTTGAGTGAATTAGCTTATCTCCAACTATCCAGCTCTTCCCTTTACTGGGTCCCGAATATAATTTCCTTACTGCATTTATTGGTTTGTTGACAAATTCATTTGGATTGTTTCGATCAACTCTTGTTAAACGATCAAGATGCAAATCTCTTCTAATTGAAGCACCACCAGTTTGTGGTAATTCGCCATCCATTAAATCTTCAGGTATTTCTGAAAGAAATATTGAAGGAATTGTTGCTTCACGCATTCCACCCCATAATCTTCTTTCTCTGGCATGACTTAAGAAAACTCTTTCTTTAGCTCTAGTAATACCTACATAGCATAATCTTCTTTCCTCTTCAAGAAGTGAGGGAGTATCTATTGATCTATGGCTAGGGAAGAGACCTTGTTCTAGCCCAGTGATAAAAACATTTTGAAATTCTAAACCTTTACTATTATGCAGAGTCATAAGAGTTACAGAGTTGGGATTATTTTTCTTCGTATCATTATCAGTTGTTAAGGCTGCTGTAGAAAGAAATCCCTCTACATCTCCACTTTCTGTTTCTTCTTCATATTGAGTAGCTGCATTAATTAGTTCTTGTAAGTTATTTCTTCTATCTTCAGATTCTTCAGTCCCACTAGATAGCAGGTCACTTAAATAACCACTTTTTTCTAATATTAGTTGTAGTAGTTTAGAAGGGCCTGAATTTTCTAGATAACACAGTAGATCATTCATAACTTCAGTAAATTTATTAATTCCTTTTGATGATCTGCCTATTGTTTCTTCAAGACTTTGCTTATCATTGATAACTTCCCATAATGGAATATTTAACTTGTTAGATAATTCATTAAGTTTTTGAATAGTAGTCTTACCAATCCCTCTTCTAGGAACATTTATGATGCGTAAAAGACTAACGTTATCTGATGAATTAACCAGAACTTTTAAATATGCTATAGCATCTTTAATTTCCCTTCTATCATAAAAACGCAATCCTCCGAAAATTGTATAAGGAATGCGCCACCTTACAAGAGATTCCTCTAATACTCTTGACTGGGCTCTGGTTCGATATAAAATTGCAAAATTTTTCCAAATTGGCTTCTGATTATAATTGTTTAGTGATTTAATTTTATTGGTAATTGCTTCTGCCTCGGAAATTTCATCATCACAGCTGAGTAACTTTAAAAGCTCCCCTTTTTCTTTAGTAGCCCTTAAAACTTTGTCAATTCTTTCAGAGTTGTTTTCAATTAGTGAGTTTGCAGCATCAAGGATATTAGATGATGACCTATAATTTTCCTCTAATTTAATTAAAGATGATTTTGTATCTTCATTAAGTGAAGTTTTAAAATCTTCTTGAAAACCAATTAGAATTCTGAAGTCAGCTGCTCTGAAACTATAAATACTTTGATCAGCATCTCCTACTACAAAAATTGATCTATCTTCCCAACTAAAGAATTTTTTTGGTTCAGTATTCCCAGCAGCAATTAATTTGATAAGTTCATATTGTGTTCTATTTGTATCTTGATATTCGTCAACCAAAATATGTTTAAATCTTTTGTGCCAGTAATCTCTGACTATATCATTTTGCCTCAATAAGAAAACAGGCAAAAGTAGAAGATCATCAAAGTCTAAAGAATTATTTTTTGAAAGCGAAATTCTATATCTCTTGTAGGCTTCTGCAACTGTTTTATCAAAACTATTATCTGCTTTTTCTAAAAGATCATTCGCAGTTAGGCATTGATTTTTAGCATTACTTATTATTCTTTTAATCTTTTTGGGATCATATCTTTTAGGGTCAAGATTCATATCTTGACTGATAATTTCTTTTACTAATGTTTGAGAATCTGTTTCATCGTAAATTGAAAATTGCCTTGTCCATTTTAGTCCTTCTGGATCAGTATATTTTTCAATATCGTATCTCAGAAGTCTTGAAAATAAAGAATGGAAAGTACCGATCCAAAGGTTCTGAAGCCTCTCTTGGTGAACGTTTGTTCTTAATTGATTTTGATCAATTTCTTTGAGAGTTGTCCAAGGCTGACCAAATTGATTTAAAGCTAATTCTTGAGCTAGAAGAACCTCTAATCTTGCTTTCATTTCTTTAGCAGCTTTATTAGTAAAAGTAACCGCAAGAATGTTGTAGGGATCTATAGAATTGTTTTCAATAAGATTTGCAATTCTGTGGGTAAGAGCTTTTGTCTTTCCGCTGCCTGCACCTGCTACAACCAATAATGGTCCATAAACATGATTTACTGCTAGTAGTTGTTCATTGTTTAAGGACTTAAAAAGAAAATTGTTAGTTTGAGGCACTTTTGGAAGGTTTTTCAGAAATCAGACTTTACTATGAGGTTCAGATTCCTTTTCAAGGTGTTCTAACGCTTTTTTTAAATTTATAAGTTCATTGTTGTTATTTATTATTTCTTCAAATTTATTTTGAGGCATTCTTAGTTTTATACTTCGGTCAATAATTTCTTTTTGCAACCTCTTTTTATATGAGGAAATAAGTTTCTTTGATAATTTTAAATCTTGTTGATCCAAAACTTTATTAAAAACGTAATTTCATATTAGCGGAAAAAAATTTTTTATTTGAATTATTTCAATTATCACTTTGGAATGAAGTTATTAATTAAGAAGCGTTGCGTTAATTTTGAAAATGTATTGTTTTTACTAGCTTTGTACTAATCTTAAACTCTAACTTTAACTTTTTACTTCAGGAATGTTAGTTTCAAATAATAATCAACTATTGACTGCTGATAACAAATTAAATGATTTAAGAAACATAAAAGAATTTATTAATAGTGCAAACTCAAGATTAGATGCAATAACCTCAATAACAAATAATTCGCCTGCAATTGCAGCAGACGCTGTAACCGCAATGATTTGCGAAAATCAAGATTCAGTTAATTCAAAAATATCTTTAAATACAACTAACAAGATGTCCGTTTGTTTAAGAGATGGAGAAATAATACTAAGGATTGTTGCTTATCTTTTAATTTCTAATGACGAATCAGTTTTAGAAAAAAGTTGTTTGAAGGATCTTAAAAATACTTATCTTGCTCTTGGGGTACCTTTAAGAAATGCAAGAAGGGTTATTGAATTAATGCGAGATGCAACAATCTCTGATTTAAATTCAACAGTTAATAACATGCAAGGAAAGAAAGGATTTCTTCCTAAATTAATATCCGAAACAGAGTTTCAATTTGCAAAGATAATTAATCTTTTAAACTAGTTAAATTTCTTATCTCTGAAGTATGGGAAGTCTGTATTACTGAGTTGTTTTCGAGATTTCTAATAGTAGAAAATCTGGATCTTATGTGAGTGGATAAAAAGGAAATTCTTTCTTCGGAAACTGTTGATTTGTAAATAGTTTTAATGTGTAAATTATTTTGTTCATCAACAAAATAATTGGATGATGAAATAAAGGATTCTGAATAACCTTTATTTCGTAAAACAATTCCTGAATTTTCATCTTTGGGTAAAAATATCAAAATAGTTTCATCTTCCTCACTCATATTATCTTCTTCCCAATCACTAATAGTTTGCCATTTTATAGAAATGGCTGTGTTCTCTAGGTTTAAACTTAATTTGTAATTTTTAAAAATCTCATTAACTTTTTTATTTTTTGAGTTGATATGTTTTATATATATTTTACTAGTTGAGTTTTCAAATTCCTGAAAAGCTAAAGTATGCGTACTTCTTATAGCCTTCCACTCTCCTATACTTTTATGAATAAATTGATTAATTGTTTTCAGATTCTTCGTCAAGTTTATCTTCTACTGAATGATTTTCTGCTTTTTGAATCATTCTTACCATTGAATCCACCATTAATCTCTTTGCAGAAGTTACTTTTAATCCAGAAGGAGTTGTTGATATTTGTTCTCCAGGGCGATCATATGAAGTTGGTCTAAATGGAGTCATCTAAGAACTTTAAAAAATTAATCGATTTCTATTCTTGCATGAATTCTTATTCATATAGTTGTTGATTGCAAAAATGTTATATCTTATTCGTATATTTAATTGAATCTTTTTTATTTCTTATAAAATTGGCCTTTAGTTAAAGAGTACAAGAAGCGAGATTGATAACTCCCTACATTGCCACACCAATTAATAAACCATCCAGGTTTCTTACTTTTTGTTAATCCAGAGATAGTAGCTAACGCGAACATTCCTAAAAGCGCTCCTCCAAGTAATAAGTTTTTCCCCTCGCTTATTCCTGCTCCAACAGCAACCAGAATTGAATCACTTATTAAAAGGCTAATAATTAATGCAGGAGTAAAAGTTTTCCAGCGTGTACCTCCTAAACCTATTGAATAACTTAGAAAATCGAAAAGTCCTGTCATAAGCAAACCTGTCATTAAAAAGAAATTTTCTTCAAGTTGATTTTGATTGAAACTTTCAATACGTTCCATCGCTTTTACTCCAACTATTTTTCTAACAGGTAGTCTGCCATACCTCCTAGCTATGAAAAAGGCAATTTGACAACATATAAAGTCAGCCAGAACAATTGTCAAATAGCCACTCTTAAAACCTAATGCTCCCCCTGCAATAACTGAGAAGATAGAACTTGGTAATGCTGGAATAATTATACTAATCCCTCTAGCAAAAAAAAGGATTGCTGGTCCCCAAATCCCCGCTGCTTGTACTACCGATTGTATTGACTCTTTATTGGCATTGAGGAAGTTAGTTAAAATTCCAACTATTCCAAATATTAATACTACTATTAAAAAAATTTTTACATATAAAGGCTTTATTATTTTTTGTTTTTTTAGGAAATTCATGGTTTTTATAGAAAATATTAGATATAGGGAATGAATTGATGGGAAATTGAAAAAATTATAGATTTGGAGTAGAAAATTCAGAAAATTAAATTCTAAGTCTTTTAAAAATAAATTTTCAATCTAGTAACAAAGTTTTTGAAAGCTATTGTTTAAAATAGTCTCTAAAAAATAGGAGCTCGTTTGGTTATAGTAAATCCTATCATTTTCAAAGTCTAGGAATTATCCCTTTTTGTTTTTAGACTGTCTCCTCTCAAATTTAGAAAAATCATGTTTACTTTTAATAATGAATTTTTGTCGAAACTATTTAAATATTTTTTTACTTTATATTTATTCATTCTTATGTTGTTTTTTCCAATACAAAAAGTAAATGCTTTTTCTCATGAATGGGTTGGAATTACTAAAAGTGAATATGGAGAACAGTTATGGGATAGACAAAGTATTAAAAGGAATGAAGATGGTTCTGTGCGAGTATTGAGTAAATTTATTCCCAAAACAAAAAGTGAAATTACTAAGGATATTCTCTATACAATGGATATAAATTGTTTTGAAAAATCATTTAGAGACGTTGATGTCTCTATAGATGAAGTAAATAGTAATTTCAATAATTTAGCTGATTGGCAAGATCCAAATGGAGATAAACTAATTTTGGGTGTTATTGGTCAAGTCTGCAGAGTGGTAAACTAAAAATTCTAATTGTAAAAATAAAATAACAGAAAAAATCAAGTTTATAAATTTCTAAAAAATATAAAACCCTTTCATAGAAAAGGGTTTAAAGGTGCCAGGACCCAGATTTGAACTGGGGACACGGCGATTTTCAGTCGCCTGCTCTACCAACTGAGCTATCCCGGCTCTAACCTATATACTTTAAATTAAGATGTGTAGTTTGTGAAACCCTTTTCATTAAAAATTTTATATCTTTATCAAATATCAAAAATTATTATTTTGAATTAATCGCTAATAAGGCAGTGCCAAAAGAAGTGGTTTTATTACATGAAACTATTGGTATATTTATAATTTTTTCTCTTATTTTTCTCCACTGAGGGTTTTTTGAACCTCCACCAATAGTAATAATTTTTTTTGGAAGTGAACCTGTTAGTTTGCCTAGTTCTTCCCATCCTCTCAATTCGATTTTAGCTAGCCCCTCAAATAATGCATGTAAATAAAGTGAGTCGCTTACTGGTCTAGGGCCAAGTATCGGCTCTAAATTAGAATTATTAACAGGAAATCTCTCTCCTTTACTATTAAGAGGTAGAAGATCCAAAAAAGTCTTTTTCGATGGATTAATTTGTCGACTGAGTTCCTTTATTTCTAAATCAGAAAAGAACTTAGACAAGATACCGCATCCAGCATTTGATGCTCCTCCACATATCCAATCGTTGTTTACTCTATGGATTGTAATGCCCTGTTTTTTTATAGGGTTATCAATAATTTTTTTAACTACTATTGTTGTTCCTAAAACTGTAAGACCATCTTCTTTACCTAAACCTGCGGCTATTAAACCTGCATTAGAGTCAGTGGTGCCTGAGGTTAATATTAATTTCTTATTTAAGTTAAATCTCTCTGCCAAATTAGAATTTACTTGCCCAATAATTTTTCCACTTTTTACTATATTCGGTAGGCATTTTTGCCATGAAGTATTGAGATAGCTTTTTGGCCACGATTCTTTTTTTAGATCCCAACCAAGTTTTAGATTATTACCTTCTTCTCCATGAGTCCAATCTTTTAAAAACCAACCAGTTATCCAATCAGATTGATGTCGTAAAAGTATATTTGTCCCATATTTATCTATTAGTTTTAATGCTTTAGCAAGACTACTGTATGGAGTTCGCAGATGATCTTCTCCAGAAGTTAATGATTCAAGAAGGATCATATGTTCAATACATGCTTGGTCATAAGGTATTGCTTCTCCTATCGGACCTCCTTGCAAATTGGATGCTATTAAAGTTCCTGAGGTGCCGGAGATAGCCAATTTATTAAGGTTAATTTTTACCTCAATAGGTAAACTAAATAAGAGATTTTCACAAGAATTGATCCAAGAATTTGGATTTTTAAAGCTGTGTGAATAAGGTACTGAATTTGAATATACTAATTTCTTATGAAGATTAATTATTGATATTCTTGCCCCACTCGTTCCAAAATCTAACCCTCCATAAAAATTATCAGGCATAGAAAAAATATCTATAAAAATATTTTGGAAGTCTCTGCCAATTTAGCTGCTTTTTCTTCTACATTTTCCCAAGGCAGGTCAAGATCTCTTCTGCCAAAATGTCCATAGGAGGCAGTCTTTCTAAAAAATTTTCCTCCCATTTTTTTTGGTAGATTTCTTAAGTTAAATTCTTTTATTATTGCTGCGGGTCTTAAATCAAAGTGCTCTTTAATTAGCTCAGTCAAATTAGCTTGTGAAATAATACCAGTATCAAAAGTTTCCACGAGAATGGAAATTGGTTTTGCTACTCCAATTGCATAACTTAATTGTACTTCAGCTTTTTTTGCCAGTTTTGCCTTAACTATGCTTTTAGCTACATAACGTGCTGCATAAGCGGCTGATCTATCTACTTTTGTGGGATCTTTACCAGAAAAGGCCCCTCCGCCGTGTCTGGCATATCCACCATAAGTATCTACAATAATTTTTCTGCCAGTAAGCCCGGCATCTCCTTGAGGCCCTCCTACTACAAATTTTCCCGTTGGGTTTACTAGGAATCTTGTTTTGTGAATATTTGGTTTGGTTTCTAAATCTTCAGTAGCAGGAATTACAACATTCGTCCATAAATCTTCTTTTATTCTTTGACGAATTTCTTCTTCATTTTTAATTCCATCAATTTCAGGCTTATGTTGAGTTGAAATTAAAATAGTATTAATTGAAACTGGCTCCCCATTCTCGTAATCAATACTTACTTGAGTTTTACCATCAGGCAAGAGATAATTAAGGACTTTTTCATGTCTTACTTTGGCAAGTTGAATGGCTAATCTATGAGCCAAGCTAATCGGTAAGGGCATTAATTCAGGCGTTTCATCGCATGCATAGCCAAACATTATGCCTTGGTCACCAGCTCCGGTATTGTCTTCCAAATCATCGTTAACATCATCTGCGTGGTTGACTCCTTGAGAAATATCTGGTGATTGCTCGTCAAGGGCTACTAAAACAGCACAACTATTTGCGTCAAATCCCCCAGCTTGATAGCCTTCATATCCAATTTCTTTAATTACATTTCTAACAAGTTTTATATAATCGACTTTTGCTTTTGAAGTTATTTCTCCAGTAAGTAGACAAAGACCCGTGTTAACGACAGTTTCGCATGCAACTCTGCTTTCTGGATCTTCTGTTAATAAAGCATCTAAAACTGCGTCACTAATTTGATCACATATTTTGTCAGGATGACCTTCAGTTACGGATTCAGAAGTGAAAATGAAATCACTCATTTATAAATAATTTTGAAATTAGACTTTATACTAAATTAAATTATCGTTACAAATCAATCATTGTAAATTAAAAAATACCTGTATAAGAATAATGAGGCTTAAGTTACGATATTTGTGCACAAAATAAATAAGTGAATTTATACTGTTTCAGCTGAAGCTGTTGCTATTTCTTCATTATCGTCAGTTTGTTCAAATAACATTTGCTTGTATTTCGCAGCCATTTCTTCAGCTTTATTAAAAACTTTTTGAGGGTCTGTTAGCATGTCCCCTGGCTCGGGTTCAAGTGCTTTTGTAGATAATGAAATTCTTCCTCTTTCTGAATCAAGGTCAATTATCATAACTTTCATTTGGTCATTAACATTTAAAACATTATGAGGAGTTTCGATATGTTCATGGCTGATCTCAGAAATGTGCAACAGACCACTAACTCCTCCAATATCAATAAAAGCTCCATAAGGTTTAATACCTTTAACAGAACCCACAACAACTTCGCCCACCTCAAGTCTATTCATTTTTTTCTCAACCAAAGCTCTTCTATGACTTAGTACTAATCTGTTTCTCTCTTCATCAACTTCAAGAAATTTTAAAGGTAGGTACTCACCTTCTAAGTCATCTTTAATTTTTCGAGCACTTATATGAGAACCTGGTATAAAACCTCTTAAGCCTTCAACTCTCACAAGAGCCCCACCTCTGTTTGTCGCAAAAACTTCAGAATAAATAGTGGCATCTTCTTTTTGTAGTTGTCTAACTCTTTCCCATGCTCTTTGATATTCAATTCTTCTTATAGAAAGTGCTAATTGGCCATCTTCATTTTCTTCACTCATTATGAAGAACTCTCTGCTTTCTGAAGGTTGTAAAACATCATTTAGCCCTTCAACTTTATTTATTGAAACCTCCTGTACAGGCATAAAAGCAGCTGTCTTAGCACCTATATCTATCATGGCCCCTTTGGGTTCTAGAGCAAAAACGGTACCTTTTACTAGATCGCCAGGCTTGAAGTTATAATCATACTTACCTAGTAGTGATGCAAATTCTTCTTGAGTGAATCCTGCATTATCAAAATCCGCATTTGTTCTGCTAGAGGAAGAATCTGCTGAAGGAATATCTTTCTTTTCGAATGATAAATCTTCATCATTTTGGGATACTGCAGCATTATCTAATTCAGACGAATTTTTAATTTCTTTATCTTCAGAAAGTTCTTGAATGGTTTGGGAAGAATTTTCGTTCATTTGTTGCATCGCAGACTACCAAAGGTAGTTAGAAAGGAATGCTACTAGCCTGCAAACCAATAGCAAAAAACATTTGTGTTATGTATTCTACACTTTAGTATGCTGAATTTTATAAAATTGAAGCTAATTGGTTTTTTGAAGTTCCTTTTAGAGATTCAAGAGTAGAAATAAAATCTTTTACGCCATTAAATTTTCTGTATACAGAGGCATATCTTATATAGGCAACTTCGTTTTCCTTCCTAAGATTTTTTAGTATTAATTCTCCAATTTTTGAAGATTTAATATCTTTATTAGAATCCTGTATGATTTGTGATTCAATCCCATCTACAAAATTAATAATTGCTTCACTAGTGAAGGTGGTTTTTTCGCAAGCTCTTGATATGCCAGTAAATAATTTTTGTTTATCAAATAATTCTCTGCCCCCATCTTTTTTTATTACTGAAACTGGCATTGTTTCAACTCTTTCATAAGTTGTAAATCTAAAGTTGCAATTTAAGCACTCTCTTCTTCTTCGAACACTTTTACCACTATCAGCAGATCTTGATTCCAAAACTCTGCTATCTGTGTTTTGACAGGTTGGACACTGCATTTAGTGAAATAAGGTGAACTTGTACTCTAATAGTAGAATAATATACTAATTATGAAAAGCAAAAAAAAACCTCTTGTTAAAGAGGTTTTTTTTATAAGATCATTTTTTATCGAATTTAGGGGGATCTCTAAAGGCGACAGCAAAGAATAAGGTAACAACTGCGAGAGTTAAAATAAGAACGTAAGCAAAAGCTTCCATAAGATTAAGTAATAAAGTTTAGTTTAAACCCTTCCTGGGATTCTTCTTGTGGATTCGTCACCAAGCTTCTTGAATAAACCAAATTCAACTTGGTCACCAATCTCAGCGTCAATTCCAGCGAAGGAATTTCTGTAAAGAGTTCTTGAAGCATGCCACCAGTGGCCAAACAAGAATAGCAATCCGAAACATAGATGTGCATATGTAAACCATGCTCTTGGAGAGCTTCGGAATACACCGTCAGATTTATATGTTTCTCTGTCGAACTTGAATGCTTCTCCAAGCTGCGCCTTTCTAGCTAATCTTTTGACTACTGCAGGATCAGTAAATGTTTGTCCATTTAGGTCCCCTCCATAAATAGTTGCAGTAACGCCAGTTTGTTCAAATGAATACTTTGCTTCAGCTCTTCTAAATGGAATATCAGCTCTTACATTGCCTTCTTTATCTTCTAGTATTACTGGGAAGTTTTCAAAGAAATTAGGTATTCTTCTAACTTCTAAATCGTTACCTTCCTTGTCTTGAAAAGCAATGTGACCTTGCCAACCAGTTGGTAAACCATCACCATTAACTAGAGCTCCAACCCTGAATAATCCTCCTTTCGCAGGACTATTTCCAACATAATCGTAGAAAGCTAATTTCTCTGGTATAGATTCATATGCCTCTTCTCTAGTGGCACCATTATCTATAGCAGTTTGAACCCTTCTATTAATTTCAGTTTTGAAATAGCCTGAGTCCCATTGATATCTGGTAGGACCAAATAACTCGACTGGGGTTGTCGCTGAACCGTACCACATTGTGCCTGCAACGACAAAGGATACAAATAGTACAGCAGCTAAGGCACTAGCTAGAACTCCTTCAAGACTTCCAAGTTTTAATGCTCTATAAAGTCTTTCTCCAGGTCTATTTGTAATGTGAAAAATACCTCCAATGATACCCATGAGTCCGGCCGCAATATGATTTGCAACTATCCCTCCTGGATTGAAAGGATTAAATCCGTCTACTCCCCAGGAAGGGGCTACAGGCTCTACATGACCAGTTAGACCATAAGGATCAGACACCCAAATACCCACGTTTGCACAATGAAATGCTCCAAATCCAAAACATGTAAGTCCAGCTAGAAGAAGATGAATTCCAAAGATTCTTGGCAGGTCTAGAGCAGGCTCACCTGTTCTTGAATCTTCCCATAAATCTAAGTCCCAGTAAGTCCAGTGCCATATAGAGGCCAGCATCAATAGTCCACTAAATACTATGTGTGCTGCTGCAACCCCTTCAAAACTCCAGAATCCAGGATCAACTCCTGTAGCACCAGTGATATCCCATCCGTTCCAACTACTTGTGATACCTAGTCTAGCCATAAAAGGCATAACGTACATTCCCTGTCTCCACATAGGATTGAGAACAGCATCAGATGGATCAAAAATGGCTAATTCGTAAAGAGCCATTGAACCGGCCCAGCCGGCTAATAATGCAGTATGCATAAGATGCACAGCAAGTAGTCGACCTGGGTCATTAATAACTACTGTGTGTACTCGATACCAAGGCAATCCCATCGGTTAATTTCTAGTAACTATGCTGAATAAACAGCTAAACATCACGATAGTAAGGGTTTTTTAGTCTTTAAGGGATTTTTGTAAATAAATTTATTTTCTTGCAAAAATTGGGTAAATCAATTTACAGGACTGAGTTTTCAAGGAATTTTTGACTAAAAAATGTTAATATTTTGGTCACAATTCTCAAAGTAAAACGCCAAAATAAGAAAAATAACTAAAAAAATGGCAACTATTAGGTTTATCCGTGAGGATTTAGAGATTCAATGCAATCCTGGTGAAAATTTAAGGGAACTAGTAATGAAAGAGAACTTACAACTTTATGGATTAAAAGGTATTTTAGGAAATTGTGGAGGCGCAGGACAGTGTAGTACTTGTTTTGTTTCAGTTGAAGGAGGAAGCAAAAATTCCTTAAGTCCACTAACTTCTGTCGAAGAAGAAAAACTTAAAAATAGACCAGAAAACTGGCGACTTGCATGCCAAACATTAATAAAATCCTCTACAGTAATTTTAACAAAACCACAATCTCCTCCTTCAAACTTAGAAGAACTTAAAAAAAATAGTGAAAATAAAAAATTACCTCGTTAAATTGTTTAAGACTGTTAATCAGTTGATAATAATTATTGATTTTTCCACTTTAGTTCAAGTTAAATGTCTATAGTCTTAATACTTATTAGAACTGTAAATTTAAATGGAAACAACTAATTTTGGATTCATAGCTAGTCTTTTATTTGTTGGGGTACCAACAATATTCCTTATAGGTTTATTTATTTCCACTCAAGATGGAGAAAAATCAAGCTTCTTCTCTGAATCTGGTAAAGGTAAGCTTGGCCCAAAACGCTAAACTTTCATAAATGCCTAGCATTTCTGTAAAAGAATTTTTATTTTGGAAAAAAACACAACTTTCTAAAGGGGGAGATCATCAATCTCTTGCTCTTTTACTTGATTCTGCAGGCGGTATATCAAATAGTGATCTCAACTTGTCTAGGATTAAGTCTAGAGAACATTTGTATTTAAGAAAAAACTTAGACTATCTAGAATCTATTTGGGAAGATCATTTATTAAGTTCTTCGCCTATTCAATACCTTTGCGGGATAACTTTCTGGAGGGATTTAAAATTAAAAGTTACTGATAAAGTACTTATTCCCAGGCCAGAGTCAGAACTCATAGTCGATATTGTATTCAAGATATTTGGAAAGAAACCACAAAAAGTATTTTTTGCTGAATTAGGAACTGGATCTGGTGCTATCAGTATTGCTTTGGCATTAAAGTATCCATTGTGGGATGGAATAGCTACTGATATTGATCAAGATGCATTAGAAATAGCCACTAAAAATTATATAAATTCTTCTAAACATTCAAATTTGAAATTTTTTTGTGGACATTGGTGGACCCCTCTTGAAAGTTATAAAGGCAAATTAGATCTCGCTATCTCAAACCCGCCATATATTCCTCAAGATACTTATGAAAAATTACCCAAAGAGGTTAAAAACTTCGAACCAAAAATTGCTTTATTAGGCGGTGAAGATGGTTTGAAACATATTCGGGAAATCATTCAAAACGCACCATTATTTTTAAGAGAGAAGGGATGGCTAATTTTAGAAAATCATTATGATCAAGGTGAAAAAGTAAAACAACTACTTATTAAAAATAAATTTAAAGCAGTAGAAATTGTGAATGATCTTTCGGGTGTTGGTAGGTTTACCATTGGAAGATATAAATAAATTATTATCGGGTAAGAATCTAAATGAATTTAATAAACTGCAAATTAGCTTTGAAGACGCTTAAAAGTGGTTTACCTATAATTTTTCCAACAGACACTTTACCTGCAATTGGATGCTTGCCAAAATTTTCAAAAACTATTTATGAGTTTAAAAAAAGAGATAGAAATAAACCCTTAATTCTCATGGGATCAGAACAGAAACAATTAATCGATTATGTTCACGAATCAGCTAAAGCAGATTTCGAAAATATAGCTTCAAAATATTGGCCTGGAGCTCTTACAATGATTATTCCTTCTTCAGAAAAACAGACTCCAATTCTCACAAGCAAGGATCTTACTCTTGGTTTGAGAATCCCAAATTCACATATGGCTCAATCTCTCATGAAAGAAACAGGTCCATTGTTAACTTCAAGTGCAAATATTTCAGGCTTCACGGGATCAATTACAGCTGAAGGTATTTCTATAGACTTCCCTTCCATAGAAATTCTGGGACCTATTCCATGGGAAAAAAGTAGTGGGAAAGCCAGTACCATAATATCTTGGAAGAAAAGTGGCGATTGGATGCTGATTAGAGAAGGCGAAGTGTTAGTTAGGGAATTACATTAATGTTTGTATTATTGTTTTTTGTTTTATTAATTCAATTTTTTACTTATTGGATATTTGAACCCGTTACATCTTTTGTAGAGTATGCTCTTGAAATAAGATTATTTCCTAGCATTGCTATATTGAGTTTGATTTTATTATTTTCGGCAAAAAATATTGAACATAATTAAATAAACTAAAATGCCGGCTAACAGATTTGAACTGATGACCTTCGCTTTACAAAAGCGCTGCTCTACCGCTGAGCTAAGCCGGCATAATTACTATCTTACAATTAAGGAGGGTCAATAATTAGTATTTTTTTAGCTTTTTAAAATTTATTACTTTTTGATATCTTTATCACTTTTATCATTCTTATCATTCTTTTTATACTTTATTTCTCCTGAAACGGTTCTTTTGATTGGTAAATTGGCTACTAATGCAGTCATTCTATCCTCCGTCTCTAAGCTTACTGCCACATCTTCAAAATCAATCTCAACATATTTAGCTACAACATCGAGAATTTCTTTCCTCATTTTGTCCAAAAGATCAGTTGTTAAAGAATCCATATCAACTCTGTCATGAGCAAGTACAAGCTGTAATCTTTCTCTGGCTGTGTTTGCACTAGCAGTTTCTCTTCCTAGTAACTTGTTTATAAGGTCTCTGAGGGTCATCATTTTAAAAAACCTTTGTTTGCATTAATCTCATGAATTTATCTTTAAGACTTTTACCTTCATTTTTAGGGTCAATAATTGGTACATCCTTTCCTGTAAGTCTTTGAGAAACATTCAAATAACATTTTTTTGCAGGAGATCTACTATCAGTGAGTGTAAGTGGCTCTCCTCTATTTGTACTTATTATTACTTGTTCATCCTCTAAGACAATACCTAACAAAGGTAAAGAAAGGATCCCTTGAACATCATCGATAGATAGCATTTCTTGATTAGCCATCATATTAGGGCGAACTCTATTGATTACAAGCTGGATAGGCTCAATATCAGAAGTATTAAGAATCCCTATTACTCTATCGGCGTCGCGGACTGCAGATAATTCCGGGTTGGTAACAACAATAGCTTCTTTACAAGCTGCAAGGGCATTTTTAAAGCCATCTTCTACTCCAGCAGGGCAATCTACTAAAACAAAATCAAATTTCTCACTAAGTAGCTCACTAATTTTCTTCATATCTTCGGGCTTCATCCAATCCAACATTCTAGGGTCACCTGCAGGGAGAAGAGCAAGATTAGGTTCCTTTTTATGTCTAACTAATGCTTGGTCAAGACGACAATTTTTGTCTAAAACATCTTGAGCCGTATAAATAATGCGATTTTCTAATCCTAGAAGAAGATCTAAGTTCCTTAAGCCAAAATCAGCATCTAATACAGCAGTCCTTGCTCCACTGTTGGCAAGTGCTATGCCTAGGTTTGCAGTTAGAGTGGTTTTACCAACCCCACCTTTACCTGAACAAATTAGTATTGTGCGAGTATTTTCCGCCACGAATTTAAGGATTTCTCAAATGATAAAGCCAGTTGCAGAAAGTTAAATATTTTAAATATTAAGTAATTCTTAAATTTATCGAGCTTGGATTAATTTATTTCAAATGATTGATTAATTTTTAATTTCTATTATGTGTGGTTTGATAATTATCGTTTGTTTATCTATTAGAGCAATTTCTGGATAATAATGATTGGGCTTATCCTTTGGACCAATAGCTATGACATCTGCAATTCGTAACTGTAAAGGGTTTAAATAAAGTGATGCAATAGAGGCATTTTTATCTCCACCCTGCCCTGCGAAGGCGATCCCTAGTAATTTGCCCCAAACGTAAATATTCTTCGTAGCGGAAACTATAGCTCCTGGATTAACGTCTCCAATAATGCATAGGTTTCCATTTGAAGATATTCTGTCACCTGATCTTACTGTTCCTTCGTGAAGAATATCGTCTTTCTTTTTTGAATTGACTAAAAGTAACTGATTTCTAATCTCTTGCTCTTTAACAAAAGTTGAATCTATTCTTAAAGAGTTTCCAGCCAATACTGTATATCTATTGTTTGAGTAAATGCATAAAGAATAAATATTTAATTTGTCAAAATGATTTTTTAATTTTAATAATTGATGAGAACTTATTGATTCATTGATTGCGAAAATTTTTGCTTCCAGAGGTCCTTTCATGGAAGAAAATTGTTTAAAAGTTTCATGGACATTATCCAAATCTCCCAAAGAAAAAATTTCTAAATATTTATTTTTATTATTTAAAACGATTTCCATTTAATTTGATTTAGGAATTATTTTTTATAACTAAAATTTTATTGATAATCTCACTTTTGATTTCCTTGGGGTAAATAATAAGGGAACTCTCTTCAGATTTCATTAAAGTTTTTATTAATGCAGAACTATCTTCTAATGAGTTTTGATAAGTTCCATCCCATATTTTTAAAGCATTGTTAGATTCAAAACCTTTAAAAGATCTTTCTTTGATTCCACAAAATATTTCTGAATCATAATTATTCTTTTCGCATAATTTTCTTGCAAATGCAAGGATTTTTAGTCTATCTATCTTACTTAAAAAACTGATGTCGGATGCCTTTAATAAATTTCTATCAATAAACATTTTGCATAGAGTAGAAAGCGGCTCGAAAGATTCATCTTTCCATCTAATTAAATGATAATAAAAAGTTATATCATCATTTTTTATGAAATCATCAAAATCGAGATTTTTAGGTGAAAATATCCATTTATAAAGTGATCTATCTATCCATATTTTCTTTTCAAAATTATGTTTTATTGTGGATATTATTTTTTCCAGAATCCATGTTGAAATTTCGTTTATTCTGTGATTGTAGATGGTTCTATACATTAAGTTTCTTAGTACTAAGAAATGCTCAATAGCGATAACTCCTTTTGGTTTGATTGCGATATTTCCATCAGGTGAAAAAGTAAGACCTGAAATAATTCTCTCTAAATCTACTAAGCCATATTTGGTACCTGTATTGTAACTGTCGCGCAAAAGATAATCGAGACGATCGCAATCTATTTCACTGCTAATTAATGTTTTTAAAGGTTTTGAAAATAGTTGTTTTGATCCAAATAATTCTGCGATTTGTCTAGGTAATTCGTCGTCATAATTTTTGAGTATTGAATTAATTGGAGAATAATCTTTAACTAAGTTTTGAGACCATTGTTCGTGATCATGATCGAATATTGCTTCACTGGTATGGCTCAAAGGACCATGACCTAAATCATGTAATAGAGCTGCTCCATAAAGAACAAATTTATTTTCACAAAATAAAGATTTACTTTCAATTAATCTCTGATATATTTTTCTAGCGATATAAAAAACGCCAATTGAGTGAGTAAATCTGCTCGATTCTGCACCATGAAAAAGTAATGATGCCGCACCTAATTGTTTTATTCTTCTTAATCTTTGAAAAGCAATTGTATCAATTAATTCCATAATCATTAATTCTTCTGGCTTCTCTGAATTAAATACTATTTCTTTGTGTATTGGATCATGAAATATTCTTTTAATAGTCATATTGTTTAAAATTTTTTATTTATAAATACTTTTACTATTTCAGGTTTATACTGTTTCATTGTTTAATTCAATCGTCTTAGTTGAAACTTCTTCTTTTTCTAGAAGTGAATCCAAAAATAATTCTGCATTTCTCACCCATTTATCGTCAGCACTTCCATATTCACTTACATCCGGAAGATCGAGTAACTTATCAGGTTTCATCCCTTGACCTTGGATATTATTACCTTTGGGAGTTAAATAACTGGCTACTGTGATTGCTATTCCACTGTCTTCTCCTAAACTTTTTAGGGATTGAATTAAACCTTTCCCATAGGTCTGTTCTCCCATGAGAATTGATCTGTCATTATCTTGTAGAGAACCTGCAAGTATTTCACTGGCACTCGCAGTCCCTTTATTTACCAAAGTTACCATTGGGCCATCAAAAGATGTCTCTTTTTGAGAGATGATTGCATCTTTGATTCCGTTTCTATTTTTAGTCTCTACTACTGGTCTCTCACTTAATAATGAATCTGCAACTGCTATCCCTGAGCTTACTAGTCCGCCTGAATTATTCCTAAGATCTAAGATCAATCCTTCAACCTCTTTCTCTTTTAACTCTTGAAGAGCTTCTTCAACCTTTTTGGGTACGCTTTCACTAAATTGAGTTATCCTTAAATATCCTATTGTGTGAGAATCGTCTCTTAATCTTTTTGTTCTAACTGGCCTGAGATCTACTGATCTCCTTTCTAAATCTACCTCCCTAATGTCTCCTGAATCCGAAGATATTTCAACTAAAACTTTAGTTCCTGATTCACCTCTTAATTTAGAGGCAGTATTTGCAAGGCCTAATTCTTCTGATGAAACTCCATCTACTTTATCTATAAAATCCCCGCTAACTATTCCAGCTTCTTCGGCTGGTGATCCGCCAAGAGTAGAGATAACCTTAATTTTATTACTATCATCATCATCACCTAATTGAAGCCCAACACCATTAATCTCACTGCCAAAATTACTTGATTTCAATAGTTCATAATCTTTTGGGCGTAATATTCTTGTATAAGGATCGTCTAGAGGCCTTAACATGTCTTCAATCGCCGAATAAGCCTCTTCACTTGTTTCAATTTGTTTCTGTAATGTTTTTTGCCTAATTCTCTTCCATTGGATTTCATCAAACTTTTCTGGGTCATAAAATCCCTCATTTACCAAGGTCCAAGCATCAAGTACTAATTGCTTGCTATCACTGAGAGCATCCACTCTTTCAATGAATAAAAAATTGGTAGAAAAAATGCTGACCATTAATATAATGATCAATATTTTGAATGTTAAAAGTTTGTTAAAAGATGAATTCATTGGGTTAAGTGTTAACACCAAGTATAAGAATTTTAAGTAAGCTCTTTATATCAAAGCTAATTTTTTTTTGGATGGCTAATTCTTCATCTGTTTATGATTGGTTTCAAGAAAGGCTTGAAATTCAAGACATAACTGACGACGTAACTTCCAAGTACGTACCCCCTCACGTAAATATTTTTTATTGTTTAGGAGGCATAACTTTAGTATGCTTCCTAATTCAATTTGCAACAGGTTTTGCAATGACTTTTTACTATAAGCCAACAGTTACACAAGCCTATAGTTCAGTAAGTTATTTGATGACCGATGTAAGTTTTGGATGGTTAATAAGATCCGTTCATAGATGGAGTGCATCTATGATGGTCTTGATGTTAATCCTTCATGTTTTCAGGGTTTATCTTACCGGGGGTTTTAAAAGGCCAAGAGAACTTACTTGGGTTACAGGTGTTGTAATGGCAGTCATAACAGTTGCTTTTGGCGTGACAGGATATTCTTTGCCTTGGGATCAAGTTGGTTACTGGGCAGTTAAGATTGTTTCAGGCGTACCTGCTGCAATACCAGTAATAGGTGATTTTATGGTTGAACTACTTAGGGGTGGAGAAAGTGTTGGACAATCAACTCTTACTAGATTCTATAGTCTTCATACTTTCGTATTGCCATGGTCGTTAGCAGTTTTCATGTTGATGCATTTTCTAATGATTCGTAAACAGGGTATTTCAGGTCCCTTATAAACATTTACAATTAAAATACAATCAGAGTCCCACATGTCTACGTTAAAAAAACCAGATCTATCTGATCCAAAATTAAGAGCAAAATTAGCTAAAGGTATGGGCCATAATTATTATGGGGAACCAGCTTGGCCAAATGATTTATTATATATATTTCCAGTAGTTATTTTAGGTACTATTGCTTGCGTCGTTGGATTGGCAGTTCTTGATCCTGCAATGTTAGGAGACAAAGCAAATCCATTCGCGACCCCCTTAGAAATACTTCCTGAATGGTACCTCTATCCAGTTTTTCAAATTCTTAGGGTAGTTCCTAATAAACTTTTGGGTATTGCACTTCAAACATTAATTCCACTTGGATTAATGATTTTACCCTTCATTGAAAACGTTAATAAATTCTCTAACCCCTTTAGAAGACCAATAGCAATGTCTGTCTTCTTGTTTGGAACTTTTCTAACAATATATCTTGGTATAGGTGCATGCTTACCTATTGATAAATCACTAACTTTAGGATTATTTTAGGCTTAAATCTTAAACATATCTATATCATTATTCTCTTCTCTTAGAAAGTGATTCATTAATAAAAAACCAACAATCGTCCAAGTTTGGTAGGTTCTTGATTGTTGACCTACCCATGTACCTGTAGGTCCATCAAAATATTCTGCCCATTCTTGTTTAGGTAATTGATTAAGTTGACACCAATATGACTCTTCGATTAAAGATTTCATTTCTTCCATAAGAATCACATCATCAGAAGCATAATTTTTTTGATGTAAAAGAACAGCTGCACCAAAAAACCAAAGTAAACTTGGCCAATGACCACCATTGTGGTAGCTCCAAGGCCAATTCTTTGGATCTGATCCAGTTTTGTTTTGCCATTCTTCGACATCCATATGAGGATGACAAATTCTCATAGGCATTTGAGCCATCAAATGCTGTCTGTTATGTAAAACTAGTCTAAATAAAGCTCTTTGTTCTGAAGGAGGGAGTACTCCGAACATGCAGGCTAATGAATTCCCTAAACTGTAAAATCGAAAGTCAGGTCTTCCTGTTCTAATATTTCCTATTAAATAACCGCCTCTATTCTCTAACCAATCTTGAAGCCATGAAGGAACTACTTGAGGTTGAACGTTAAATTCATTGAAGTGTTGATCATCTCCATACTGCTCAGTTGGCCTTCTTCTTAAAATTTGCATTGTTTGGCTGGTAACCCAATAATGTTTCAATAGAAAACTTCCTAAATCCTTAACCCATTGATTTGTAAGAATAAGTCTTTGATCTAAAAGTCTACTTACATGATCTGCTCGGCTTAATTCCATTAAGTTTATACAACTTTTTAAGCATCCATGAAGTAAAACTTCAACTTCTAGAGGTGCTCCCCATACATCCATAGGTCTATCAATCATAAATGCGCAATCTGGTACAAATAGTACGGGAGTACCCTCAAATGTTGGATGCAAAACTAGATCTAGTAAAAGTTGAATACCTCTTTGAACACCTTGACTTTTCCCGAAGGCATAATCACCACTTTTGTTGACATAATACCAACATAAAATGGGCCACCATAAACTTGCGTCTGCTGAAGTAATCCTCCCTATTGATCTCTGACCATAGTCTCCAATAAGCTTTCCGTTTTCTTCAACGAAACTAGTAGGAAATACGCCACGCGTTTGGTAATTAGTGCTTTGTAACTCAAGGCATACATTTAGGAACCTTTTGACAATTTCGTACCGTTTTTGGGTAATGAGGTAAATCATTACGGGAACGTTATCTCTTAAAAATATTTCTCCATAATTTAACTTCTTATTGTTTGTTGGGTGTTCTAGTGCCGCAACACTGCCTACTAGCTCTCCTGATATTTCAACTAAAGTCTTTTCGAAGTGTTTTTTTGCATTTGTTACAATTTTATCTTCTTCAGAACTTGGACGAACCCTTAAATTTTTTTGACTAAATCTTTCTGCCATTTTATTTAAAATCCTTCTATTTACAGCCTAGTTCGTTAAGTGAATATTGAACAAAAAAAAAATTAATAAAAAAATTATGTATTAATGGTTGCATAATTACGGTCAAATGGTTTAGTATTTTCTTCTGGGCAAAAATATTTTTTTTGCATTATTCAAACAATTATCTTAAATCTAATTTTTGGTAAGCGTAATGAATTTTTTGGAGATATGATTTCGATCAGTACTTTCAGCCAGTAGAAGGGTTTTCCCTTCGAAATGAGTTATTCACTTGTGCTTAACTCTGCACCTAGAAAATTTAAAACTTAGGAACTGATGCTTTTATTGCGTCAAGACTTTATCAAATTTAGGTTTGATAATTTTGAGATGAATTTGTAATAAAGGTGTGAGGTCCCGTCAAGAATATATAAATTGTTTTCAATTGCTAACTTTTAGTTTTTGAGAACCAACGGATCTGAGATCTTGGAAAGTCACTTTAAAATATTTTTAATGTGCACTCAAAGTAATCCTTAATTATCTAAGGAGGCTGAACCTAAATAATTTAAGTCAATCTTATTTTTATTTGGAGAATGCAATTCATATTGAGTAGATTTATCTACAAAAGGATTTGAACACAACGGAGAGTTTGATCCTGGCTCAGGATGAACGCTGGCGGCGTGCTTAACACATGCAAGTCGAACGAACCTTCGGGTTAGTGGCGGACGGGTGAGTAACGCGTGAGAATCTGCCCTCAGGAGGGGGATAACGGTTGGAAACGACCGCTAATACCCCATATGCCTATTGGTGAAATGAATTTCGCCTGAGGATGAGCTCGCGTCTGATTAGCTAGTTGGTGAGGTAATGGCTCACCAAGGCTTCGATCAGTAGCTGGTCTGAGAGGATGATCAGCCACACTGGGACTGAGACACGGCCCAGACTCCTACGGGAGGCAGCAGTGGGGAATTTTCCGCAATGGGCGAAAGCCTGACGGAGCAACGCCGCGTGAGGGACGAAGGCCTCTGGGCTGTAAACCTCTTTTCTCAAGGAAGAAGATATGACGGTACTTGAGGAATAAGCCACGGCTAATTCCGTGCCAGCAGCCGCGGTAATACGGGAGTGGCAAGCGTTATCCGGAATTATTGGGCGTAAAGCGTCCGCAGGCGGCTTTTCAAGTCTGCTGTTAAAGCGTGGAGCTTAACTCCATCATGGCAGTGGAAACTGAAAGGCTTGAGTATGGTAGGGGCAGAGGGAATTCCCGGTGTAGCGGTGAAATGCGTAGATATCGGGAAGAACACCAGTGGCGAAGGCGCTCTGCTGGGCCATTACTGACGCTCATGGACGAAAGCCAGGGGAGCGAAAGGGATTAGATACCCCTGTAGTCCTGGCCGTAAACGATGAACACTAGGTGTCGGGGGAATCGACCCCTTCGGTGTCGTAGCTAACGCGTTAAGTGTTCCGCCTGGGGAGTACGCACGCAAGTGTGAAACTCAAAGGAATTGACGGGGGCCCGCACAAGCGGTGGAGTATGTGGTTTAATTCGATGCAACGCGAAGAACCTTACCAGGGTTTGACATCCTGCGAACCTCTTAGAAATTTGAGGGTGCCTTCGGGAATGCAGTGACAGGTGGTGCATGGCTGTCGTCAGCTCGTGTCGTGAGATGTTGGGTTAAGTCCCGCAACGAGCGCAACCCACGTTTTTAGTTGCCAGCATTTAGTTGGGCACTCTAGAAAGACCGCCGGTGATAAACCGGAGGAAGGTGTGGATGACGTCAAGTCATCATGCCCCTTACACCCTGGGCTACACACGTACTACAATGCTACGGACAAAGGGCAGCAAACTCGCGAGAGCTAGCAAATCCCATAAACCGTGGCTCAGTTCAGATCGTAGGCTGCAACTCGCCTACGTGAAGTAGGAATCGCTAGTAATCGCAGGTCAGCATACTGCGGTGAATACGTTCCCGGGCCTTGTACACACCGCCCGTCACACCATGGAAGTTGGCCATGCCCGAAGTCGTTACTCCAACCCTTGTGGAGGAGGACGCCGAAGGTGGGGCTAATGACTGGGGTGAAGTCGTAACAAGGTAGCCGTACCGGAAGGTGCGGCTGGATCACCTCCTAACAGGGAGACAACAAAATGTTTAATATTATTATTTTGTCACCTTAGGTCGATCGGTATCTCACATTCTTAATTTATTAAGGATTTCATTTCCTAAGTTTTTCTAGGTCACACCCATTATTTTTCCTGGGCCATTAGCTCAGGTGGTTAGAGCGCACCCCTGATAAGGGTGAGGTCCCTGGTTCAAGTCCAGGATGGCCCATATCTCTATGTTGGGGGTATAGCTCAGTTGGTAGAGCGCCTGCTTTGCAAGCAGGATGTCAGCGGTTCGAGTCCGCTTACCTCCACTGATTACCACCTCTTCCATAATCTGTAGAAAGGAAATTTTTTGAGTTGTGACCAAATTCTGAAAGAATCTAGCTTCCTAATGAAATCATTAAGATGCTGGACTCATTGAATTAATTTCATTGTTTTCAGAGAACCTTGACAACTGCATAGATTATTTTTTTAAAGACAATAAGCATCTTTAATGATGCAGATTTATTATTTGTGCGAATGCATTAATAACAATTCTATTAAGCTGATGCTTCAATTTTTGAAGTTATTGGTCAAGCTACAAAGGGCTCACGGAGGATACCTAGGCACACAGAGGCGATGAAGGACGTGGTTACCTGCGATAAGTCTCGGGGAGTTGGAAGCACACTTTGATCCGGGAATTTCCGAATGGGGCAACCCCATGTACGGCCAACTGAATATATAGGTTGGTGCGAGCTAACCCAGCGAACTGAAACATCTTAGTAGCTGGAGGAAGAGAAAGTAAATAACGACTCCCTCAGTAGCGGCGAGCGAACGGGGAACAGCCCAAACCGATAGTCTTGACTATCGGGGTTGTGGGACAGCAATATGGATCAATAAGTCTAGAAGAAACGTTTGAATGGCGTGCCACAGAGGGTGAAAGCCCCGTAATCGAAAGATAAGTTGACCTAGCTGTATCCCGAGTAGCACGGAGCACGTGGAATTCCGTGTGAATCTGCGAGGACCACCTCGTAAGGCTAAGTACTACTGTGTGACCGATAGTGAAACAGTACCGCGAGGGAAAGGTGAAAAGAACCCCGGGAGGGGAGTGAAATAGAACATGAAACCGTGAGCTTACAAGCAATGGGAGCCCGACTAATCGGGTGACCGTGTGCCTGTTGAAGAATGAGCCGGCGACTTATAGGCACTGGCGGGTTAAACCGGAAATGGTGGAGCCACAGCGAAAGCGAGTCTTAATAGGGCGTTTGTCAGTGTTTATAGACCCGAACCCTGGTGATCTAACCATGGCCAGGATGAAGCTTGGGTGATACCAAGTGGAGGTCCGAACCGACTGAAGTTGAAAATTCAGCGGATGAGCTGTGGTTAGGGGTGAAATGCCAATCGAACCAGGAGCTAGCTGGTTCTCCCCGAAATACGTTGAGGCGTAGCGTCTAGTGCTCCAGCAGGGGGGTAAAGCAACCATTTCGGTGCGGGCTGCGAAAGCGGTACCAAATCGATATGAACTCTGAATACCCTGTGTGTAACTAGGCAGTCAGACTGTGGGGGATAAGCTCCATAGTCAAGAGGGAAACAGCCCAGACCGCCAGCTAAGGTCCCAAAATTAACGCTAAGTGATAAAGGAGGTGGGATTGCCCAGACAACCAGGAGGTTTGCCTAGAAGCAGCCATCCTCAAAGGAGTGCGTAATAGCTCACTGGTCGAGCGATCCTGCGCCGAAAATGAACGGGGCTAAGCGTTATACCGAAGCTGCGGATAAATTTATTTATGGTAGGGGAGCGTTCTATGTAGGGTGAAGCGTTAGCGTAAGCGGGCGTGGACAGCATAGAAGTGAGAATGTCGGCTTGAGTAGCGAAAACATGGGTGAGAATCCCATGCCCCGAAACCCTAAGGGTTCCTCCGGCAGGCTCGTCCGCGGAGGGTTAGTCTGGACCTAAGGCGAGGCCGAAAGGCGTAGTCGATGGATAACAGGTCAATATTCCTGTACCAGATGTGTTTTGGGAAGGGGGACGGAGAAGGCTAGCCAGGCCAGATGTTGGTTACTGGTTCAAGCGTTCGAGGCTTTGAGAGATGGAGAAAACATCTTGAGCTAAGGCGTGAGTACGAGCTGCTACGGCAGCGAAGTTGGTGATGTCATGCTTCCAAGAAAAGCCCTATACCCGTTAAGACACAAATGCCAGTACCCGAAACCGACACAGGTGGGGTGGTAGAGAATACCGAGGGGCGCGAGATAACTCTCTCTAAGGAACTCGGCAAAATGGCCCCGTAACTTCGGGAGAAGGGGTGCCAGCGAGAGCTGGTCGCAGTGAAGAGGCGCAAGCGACTGTTTACCAAAAACACAGGTCTCCGCTAAGTCGCAAGACGATGTATGGGGGCTGACACCTGCCCAGTGCCGGAAGGTTAAGGAAGCTGGTTAGCTTTTAGTGAAGCTGGCGACTGAAGCCCCGGTGAACGGCGGCCGTAACTATAACGGTCCTAAGGTAGCGAAATTCCTTGTCGGGTAAGTTCCGACCCGCACGAAAGGTGTAACGATTTGCGCGCTGTCTCGGAGAGAGGCTCGGCGAAATAGAATTGTCTGTGAAGATGCGGACTACATACACCCGGACAGAAAGACCCTATGAAGCTTTACTGTAGTTTGATATTGTGCTCGGGCTCTGAATGCGCAGAATAGGTGGGAGACGTTGAAATAGTGCTTGTGGGTACTATTGAGTCATCGGTGAGATACCACTCTTTTAGAGCTAGGGTTCTAACGCTTGCCCGTTATCCGGGAAGCGGACAGTATCTGATGGGCAGTTTGACTGGGGCGGTCGCCTCCTAAAAGGTAACGGAGGCGCACAAAGGTTCCCTCAGGCTGGTTGGAAATCAGTCATTGAGTGCAAAAGCAGAAGGGAGCTTGACTGTGAGACCTACAAGTCGAACAGGGACGAAAGTCGGTTTTAGTGATCCGACGGTTCTGCGTGGAAGGGCCGTCGCTCAACGGATAAAAGTTACTCTAGGGATAACAGGCTGATCTCCCCCAAGAGTTCACATCGACGGGGAGGTTTGGCACCTCGATGTCGGCTCATCGCAACCTGGGGCTGAAGTCGGTCCCAAGGGTTGGGCTGTTCGCCCATTAAAGCGGTACGCGAGCTGGGTTCAGAACGTCGTGAGACAGTTCGGTCCATATCCGGTGTATGCGCAGGAATATTGAGAGGATTTCTCCCTAGTACGAGAGGACCGGGAGGAACGCACCTCTGGTGTGCCAGTTATCGTGCCAACGGTAAACGCTGGGTAGCCATGTGCGGAGTGGATAACCGCTGAAAGCATCTAAGTGGGAAGCCCACCTCAAGATGAGTATTGCCATGGCTTAAGCCAGTAAGGTCACGGGAAGAACACCCGTTGATAGGCTCTACGTGGAAGCTTGGTAACAAGTGCAGCGGAGGAGTACTAATAGACCGAGGGCTTGACCAAATAAACTTAATTTATTGTTTTAAATTTAAATAATTTTCTATGCAGTTCTCAAGGTTCACACTATCCTGGTGTTCATGGCGATGTGGAACCACTCCGATCCATCTCGAACTCGGTTGTGAAACGCATCAGCGGCGAAAATATTTAGGGGGTAGCCCCTTGAGAAAATAGCTCAATGCCAGGTAAAAATATTTAAAAGGGTTTACTCAAAAAGAGTAAGCCCTTTTTTATTTTTGACAATTTGGACACCAATGGGTACTTCTTCCAGCAATTTTTTGCTTTTCAATTAAATTTCCACATTTGCGACATTCTTTACCAGTTTTCCTATAGACATTTGTCTGTAAACCAAAATTTCCATTCTCTCCCTCTAAGTCTCTAAAATCACTAAATGTGGTGCCCCCAGAACCTATACTTTTTTTTAATACATTAACAATTGATTCTTTGAGATTAATTAACTCATTCTTCTTTATTGTTTTACCTTCCCTAAAAGGTGAGATGCCAGCCAAATATAAACTTTCATCAGCATAAATATTTCCTATACCTGCCACTATTGTTTGATCTAATAAGATAGCTTTTATAGATTTTGTTCTTTTGGAAATAACTTTCTTCAGATAATTAGCATGAAATTCCTTAGAAAATGGTTCTGGTCCTAGAGAACCTAATCCTTTGATTATTTTTTTAGGCGATAACCCTTCCTTAACCCACCACATTTGACCAAAACTTCTTACATCAATGTACCTAAGCTCATTATTTTGTTTATCGAAAACTCTTATTCTTGTATGTTTACAAGGCTGAGTAGAGTTATTAATAAATTTGAAATATCCAGTCATTCTTAGATGAACTACAAGAAATCCGTTGTTTTTAGAGGATTTTTCGAGATTAAATTGAATATTCTCATTTTCAATTTTTTTTAGTTCAGCTATTAAATATTTTCCTCTTCTATCCCATTTGTATACAAGTGAGTTCTGAAGTCCATTAATAAATTCTTCCTTATTATTAGGGAAAGCCACAGTTGAATCCCTACAGACTTCTACTTTTTTAATAATAAAGTTATTAAGCTTTTGCTCTAAACCTCTGCGAACTGTTTCTACTTCAGGTAGCTCAGGCAATTATTTAAGCTTTTTCTAATTCACTTTCAGCAAAATTATTTGTATTCGCTCCACCTTCTGTACCGCTAATCCCATTGTAATTTACTTTATCAAATCTAACGACACAATTATATTTAATACCTGATGTATCAACTGAAGCAACTTTGCCTATCTCATTGTACCAATATGATTCTGGTCTTTTTACTCGTACGAGATCTCCTCTTGAAATTGCCATTACTTTTTATTTAACTTTTTAAACAATAACCCATCATTAATAGTCTTAGACAAATTATTCACACATATTAATTAAAAGTGTTAACAAAAATCATTTATTAAATTTTTTTCGAATTCTTCTTTAGCAGGCTCCCCTCCCCTCCATTTTCTGCCTGGGATTCTGATATCTAATTCATTTTTATTGCAATTAATTGAAAGAATCAGGTTTTTATTGTCTTGATTTAGTACATTTAAAACTTTTCTCCCTTTAATCGTTTCATAAGATTTACTTTGAATAATTATTGGACCATAAACTTGTTTATCTAACTCAAGTAATTCATTATTTTTTTTATTTTTTTTATTTTTAATTATTTGATAATTTTCTGAACTAATTGGATTGTTTTTGCTTATTAAGAGCTTTTCCCCAACTTCTATAGAATCTGGATTCTTGAGATTATTAATTTCAACCAAATATCCTAAATTTAACTTGTATTTATTTGATATTTCTGTCAGATTTTCCCCTATTTGAACAATATGATAATTATTTATGAAATCTGATTGTTGTTTAGAATTTTCAGTAGCTTCGGAGATAATAAGGTTTTGGCCAACATAGATGTAATTTTCATTTTTTAAATTATTCAATTTAATAATTAAATCTTTATTTATTGAATAGAACTTTGAAATACTTGAAATTGTATCTCCAATTTTTACGATATGAATTTTTCTTATTTCAGTTTTATCTTCAGAAATTGATTCTTTTTTAGCAATATTCTCAATTGTATTATTTGCCGAATCAATCTTTTCTTCTGATTTTATCAATGAGTGATTAAAAAAATTAATAAGGATTGCAAATACTATAAATACTAATTTCATTAACTTCACTGTTTATTTAAAGATAATCTCTTAATTCAAAATCGCTAGGGTTTTGAAAACAAATTAAGTAATTTAAATCTTAAAAATACACTTTAAAAAATTTTTTATTTTGTCGTACGGAGGATATCTAAGATTTAAATCAAATAAAAAACCTTTGAAAGTAATAGATTTTTGATTTGAAAAATTTCGAAAACCTTCATGTCCATGAAATTTACCAATCCCACTCTTCCCAACACCTCCAAAAGGTAAATTTGGAATAAGGACAGGTAACATAACATCATTGATACAAATAGTTCCTGAGCTGGTTATTCTTGAAATGTGATCATGGATTTTTGTATTGCCTCCAAATAAGTAGATTGCCAATGGTTTTGATGTTTGATTGATCTGTTTTAAAGCAGATTCTTTATCATTGATCCCAATTACTGGAAGTATTGAACTGAATAGTTCTTTTTGCAAAATATCTGTTTCATTTAATTTGGTTCTCAAAATTGTAGGAGATATTTTTGATTTTTTCTTACTAAAAGTCCCCCCATATAAAATTCTTTTTTCTTTTTTATATCTTTTGAGAATTTCTAAAGTCGATGAAAATTGGTTTTTTTCTAATTTAGATAAGTTTTCGGAAATCATTGGATTTTCTCCGTAAAAACTTACTATGCATTGCTTTAATTTTTCTATGAAATTATTTTCAATTTCTTTATCTACAAAGATATGATTTGGAGCCATGCAGGATTGACCAGAATTAAAAAATTTTCCCCAAACAATTCTCTTCGCAGCAACTTCTAAATTTGCATTCTTGAAAATAATTACAGGATTTGTTCCGCTTAATTCAAGAGTTAATGGAGTTAAGTTTTTTGAAGCTAATTTCATAATAGATTTTCCTGTCTCAGTACTTCCTGTGAAAAATATATGGTCAAAGTTTTGTTCAATTAATTTTATGGATTGTTTATAGTCACCCTCTACTGTTAATAGGACATCTTTTTGGAAATATTTGGAAGTAAGCTTTTTAATAAGTTTTGAGGTTGAAGGACATTTCTCCGATGGTTTTATAACTGCAGTATTTCCTGCGGAGAAAATATTTACCAATGGCTTTAAAACGTACAACAATGGATAATTATATGGACCAAGAATTAAAACACACCCAAGGGGTTCATAAATAACTTTGGAGGATGATGGAAATAGATAAAAAGGTGTTGCAATCTTTTTTGGACGCATCCAAGAATTAAGTTTCTTTTTTATAAGTGAAATTTCTTCTTTAATTAAAAGGATTTCTGAAAGCCCCTCAATTTCAGATTTTCCTAGATCAATAAAAAGTGATTTTATTATCTCTTTTTTATTTTCATCCAACAGTTTAGAAACTATATTTATCTGTTTGATTCTCCATTTTATATCTTCTGTTTTACCAGTAAGAACTGTATTCTTTAATTTATAGATATTTTCTAAATGAAATTTATCAGAAATTTTCATTTTTTAATTCTATTAATAGTATTAAATATATCAGAGGATAAATTGTAAATAGCAAAAGTTTTTTAAGCAATTAAGCTAAAGTGAATAATTTATAAGAAAGAATCAAATTAATTAATATTCCCTTTGAAAATTCTAATTTTTCCTAGTTAGTATATTTCTATGAAGGGAAAATTTTCAATTAGATTGATATCTACAAGTGAAATATCAGAAGTTACAAATTGGGCAAGGTTAGAAGGATTTTCTCCTGGAATGGATGATGTATCAATTTATAGAAATACAGATAAACAAGGAGTATGGGTTGGATGCCTAAACAATAATCCTATAGGTTCTATTGCGTGCATTAAATATAATTCCTCATATGGTTTTATAGGTTTATTTCTCGTAAAAAAAGAATTCCGAAATAATGGATATGGATTGAGATTATGGAAACATGCACTCGATTATTTAAAAAATGTTGATTGTATTGGCCTAGAGGCTGCTCCAGATAGATTGAATGATTATCAAAAGTGGGGTTTTAGAAAATCTTCAATTACAAATCGATGGAAATTAAATGGTTTTCAAGATTTACCATTTAGCAATTTCTATAAAGATCAATTACATTCTTTTAAAGTTGTACCTGGGAATCAAATTTCCTCTGAAGTAGTCTTAACTTACGATGATCAGAGAGAACCTAGTCCCAGACCTCATTTTCTAAATGACTGGTTGAAAAATTCACATGGCAATGTTAGCGCAATTGTCGATAATAATGGGATGTGCCATGGATTTGGCAGGATAAGACCGTGTGTCTTGGAGGATAATAACCAAGGCTGGAGAATAGGACCTCTTTTGGCGGATACTCCACCACTCGCTGAACTACTAATCAGAGAGTTGGTTGGTGATCTAGATTCCCAAATCTTATTGGACTGCTCTAATCTTAATCCTTATGCAAATTTTCTTTTATCAAGTTTGGGATTTAAGGAAATATCAAAAACCTATAGAATGTATAAGGGTATTCAACCTCCTTGCCCAATGAATCAAGTATACGGACTTGCTTGCTTGGAACTAGGATAGTTTCCTCTGAAATTCATCTTTTCGCCTTTTGGTTATTTAATAGTCTAAGAATGTAAGTTAGCTATCCATAAGTTTAAGTTTCAGAAGGTTTCAAAATCTTTTCTACAATATCGGCGTTAATTATAGTGATTTCTCCATTATCAATATTGGCTACTTGAAACAAGGTCCATGAATTTGGATTTCTAGCTCCTCCAATACAGGTAATAACTTGACCGACCCAATAATTATTCTTCTTCTCTTTAGTATCTTCGCAATTCCCTTGACTTTTAATTACTACATAATCGCCAGGTCTAACGAAAAGAAACTCAGAAGTTGCCGAGCTCACAATTGATGTACAAAATAGTATATGTGTACTATACTAAAATATTAGTTTTGTTGTCGAACTTTGAATTGATTCCTAAACTAGAGGTAGTTTAGGAATGAAATGTAATCTACTGAAATTGCTATATTTTCAACATTATTGGGTTTAACTTTAGCTTTAACTGACGCTTAAATAGAAAGAAATATTCCTGGATAAGATTTTCAATTCATTTTTTAAATTATGTAAAATTTAAGTTGGTCTAATATGTCGGCACGGTAAGAAATTAATTTTGTAAAAACTAAATATATCAATCCTCCCATTGCAATTCTTCCGTTGATTTTCTCCAACTGCTTTAGCTTTTCGAACAAAATTCTTTAGCGGCTAAATAAAATTTAGAAGGTATGGATAAAAAAAAAGTATTAATTACTTCAAAATCAAAAAAAGTTTTACAAATTATAAGTATTCTTTAAAAAAAACTAATTAGATTCAAAGCCAAGCCTCTTTCATCTCAAGATAAAGTCTCTCGCTCTCAGCAGAATTAATTTTGCTTTCTATGTAAGATTGTTGCTGCTGTTGCTGCTGCTGCTGCGTTGAATTAGTATTAGGATTTTGAACTTCGTTCATGAGACTATTGTTATTTGTGTTTATTCTCTCATATTCAAAGCTTTTTTTGTCAATTTAAATTCTTAAATTTTATTTAAATTTTATCTATCCTTAATTTTCCCGTATTTAGTAAAAGTTATTTTACTACTGTTGTTTTGGTGTAAAGGAATTTAACTTCCCAATATACAATTCCTAGGAAGATAGCACTTGCAAGAATAATTTCAGAAATAGCTAGCATTTTATTTATACATACTAATTAAATTTTGGTATCAATTTACACAGAATGCAATAGGTACTAATTACATTTAAAATTTTAAAAAATCTTACTTAATAAAATAACGCGTCGAAATAATATAAAATTTTAGAATAGATACTAATTTTATTTGTGGGGAATTTCATTAATACATCAATTCTTATACCTTTAATACCTCTTGTTACCTCTTTATTCGTTTTTGTTTTATTAGCAAGTTTTAACAGAACAGTTAACAGATTAACAAAACCAGTTACTGCACTTATTGCATTTTCTTTATTAAGTTCTGCTTTTATTAGCTCCCTTTATTTTTTCAAGAAAATAGAGGGGGAATTAGTTTTATCAAAATTTCTTAAGTATTTTGATAAAACAAATTTAGTGATGCATCTCAATTTGGTTAATGAAAAAATTATAATTTTTTTCTCATTAATTATGACATTGGTAGTTGGCGTGTCTTTTTATAAATTACCGAGAAAAAAAGGTTATGTCTCATTGATGATTGGCCTTGGATTTATCTCTTCTTCGATAATGATATCAATATTGCTAATAGATTTTTCAGCACTAATCTAAATAGAAGTGAGCATTGACAAAGCTTCATTAAGTTCTCGAACATGATTTAATTCATCTTGAGCTATTTCTTTGATTTTTTGATCATTTGGATTATCTTTTAAATATTTGGAATAAGTTTTAAATGCATGTTCTTCTATTTTTATGTTGACATCATAAGCATTGGCTGGAGATAAGAAATAATAAAAAACCATTATCCAGTAATAAACAAGCACAAGGTGTCTAGCAAAAAATCTATCAATCCAAAACCTATCTCCTCCTCTTTTCTCCATTTCCTTAAGATGCTCAGTTTCGTTAATAGCTTGATAAAAATGTTCTTTCATTAAAAACATTGTTTTATCATTTTTAATTCCTAGGGATTCTTTAAAATGCAGAACTGACAGAAATGCAAAATAAGGAGATCTAGCTATAACTTCTAAAACCCAGAATCTTTGTAGATTTCTACTAGAGTAAAGGAAGTCTAAGAAGTTGACAGTATTATTTAAAATGAAAGAGTTTAGTTTCTTCATTAATTTTGCTTTTCTTTAAGTATAATTACTTATTTTGATTTGGAGGTATATAGCTTTTAAGTAATTAACCAAAAATTAATATTTCTAATCAAAGAATTATTATCTACCATTGAAAAATTTTATTTTCATGCATTAATTGGTTAGATAAAAACTTTAATATGACAACAACTGAAAAGATTGCGAATGCAAAAAAAAGGATTGATGAATTAGAAAAACTTATAAAATTTTGGAATGATTCAGAACAGGATGAAACAAAAATAGCAAGTTTTCCAATCAGAATTGAAAATAAAGTTGCTTAAATAATGATGTTTTAGGTTGATTACCTTTTATGAATTTTGAGTGATTTAATATCTTTAAGTATGCATATATTATTTTCTATATAAAAATAGAGCAATTAAACCTATTCTCAAAAATAGTAAGGAGGAAATAATCTAAAAGAAAAATCTATATGCAAACTGTTTCAAAAAATTATTTAGTTCCCATTAAATTTTTGCCCTGGATTTTTTGGGTGATTATATCTTTAGCGAGTATATATTTGTTTAAAACAGCCTGGGTAAGTTGAATATATATCGATCTTAACTTCTTCTTAGCCAATCAGGAGCACCTCCAAACCAGTCAGATATGTCATCTTCGTTTGGGTTGAAATGATTTTCTTTGTAGATTCCATCTATCCCAAATGATTGTAAAAGGGAATCAATTCCACTATCGGTTTTTCCAACATTCCTCCTAAAGCTGTTAGCTTTCTTTAGCCAAAGAGAAATTGTAGAATTGTGCTTAGCAAATTTCTCGACATATATTCTTTCTTCCAATGAAATTGATTTGTCATGTGCAATTCTTTTAATTATTCCCTGAATTTTTATTCTTTTTTGATTATTCAGAAGCATTTTTAAATCAAATTCTTAATACTTTTATAGGAACGATGATTAAAAATATCTTGTCAATGTGAATTCCCACAAATTATTTATTTTAAAGGGTTTTCAGCAAGAAAAGTCTTAAGACACTAAAAAAAGGTATTGAAAGGTAATGCATGATACGTTGATTAATATATAAAACTTATATATTTTATGATTTAGATAAGAAAAGAAAATTTAATCAACTCCCAAAGACGTCTGAGCGAGTAATTAAAGCGAGCAAATTGTTGCATTATAGTAAATATGTACTATTATTAGTACAAGCGTATTGTTAGGTTATGGAAGTGATTTCATCTTCTCCTTATGCCACTTTTAATTCAAAAGAGTGGAATTCTCTAATAAGTAAAAATGAAAAGTTTGAAAATACTCCAATAAAGATTCAAAAGAAATTTTATAGAACTTTTACCTTAAAAAAGATTGAAAAAGATGAACTTTTGCTAGAGAAGAATGAATTGCATCAACAAATGCAACTTGTATTCACATAGAAAAATTTCAACTAACAATCTTTTTATTGAATATTATTTTAAGAGATCCAATTTTTTGTTAGATTAGTATAAAGACAAGAAGGTTTTAATTTGGCTGTAGATCGAGAACTTTTAAAAGAAGTTACCCAAGAACTTTGGAATACTGTAAAAAAATTAAGACCAGAAATTGATCGGCAAACCCGACTTCAATTAGTCTTGAAGGCCTTATTGACTATTGGAGATTTGCCAGATCAAATGCAGGCTGCAATGGTAGTAGGTGTTTGTGCAGAAATGGACAAGAGTGATATTGATAATGTAGAAACTAATTCTCAAACAAAAGATTCAAGCGGAGTTGACACTTCTACAGGAAGAAAAGTAGTTAGAAGAAGTTCAGCTAAATAAACTTTAAAACGATCATCCTTTAATATTCTTTGATTCGTTTTTATTAAGTCTATTGAATAGATAATATGAAATTACAAGTAAGAGAGGAAAAAATATTGAATGTAAAGTCATCATTAATTCTGTTTGACCCATTCCTATAAGATTTGACTCGCTTGGAAGTTGCTCTGACCAAGTGCCAACCAAATGCCAGGCTTGAGGAATTGATAAGAAAAACATATAAGAGCTATAAGTTAAGTTTATGTTCAGATAAAGATTATCATTATTGAACATTTCTGCTCTCTTTATTCTTATTTCTTAACTAAGTATTTGTAGAGTTATAAAAAAGGACTTTATTCATAAATTTATTTTTTTAAGAAGAGTTTTAAATTCTTTTTTACCAATAATTTTTTCAGCTGCATAAGCCCCGCTTGCTGAAACAGCTGGAATTCCAATACCTGGAAATGTACTTGCACCGCAAGTAAATAAATTTTTCACTGGAGTTTTGCATCCTGGGAAAAGACCTCTTGCTGCAGATAATGCTGGACCATAACTACCGCAATGGGTATTAGTGAATTTTTTATGAGTAATTGGGGTCCCTAACATCTTTAAATCTATCCTTTCATCTATATCAGGGATGAATTTTCGCACAGCATTAAGGAATATTGAACATCTTTCTTCTTTCAAATTTCTATATGCTAATTCCTTTGGATTTAGGTTTTCCCAAATTTCCCATGGTTCATTTGCCGGAGTATATCCATGAAGAACATGTTTCCCTTTAGGGGCCATATTTTTATCTAAAACAGATGGGATTGAAAATACAGCTATATTTCTTTCTGCGGTTATACCTTTTTCCCACTCATCAACACTTATCGCATGTATTGGCAAATCTTCAAGACCATCAGCATCAAAACCTAGATGTATATGAAGGAAAGAATCACATTTATTAGGGTTCAAAACTTTTGTATTCCATGTTTTTGAAATTTTATTTGGAATTAACTTTTTTAAATTCCAAACATCAGTATTCGTAACAACAGATTCACAACTAATACTTGAACCATTATTAAGAGTTATACCTGTCGCTAAATTTTTATTGAAGTTAATTGTCTTTACTCTCGAAGAGAGAATTAATTCTCCTCCATTTTTTTTAAATCCATTAATTAAGGCTTTTACGATAGATTCACTACCTCCTTTAGGGTATTCAAGGTATGAATTTGGTTCAAACCATTCGTTAAATAAAGTAGCCATCGCGGCTGTATTTGTATCATGCATTGACATACCACTTATCAAAAAGCTCAATAAATCAACCCAATTCCTGAGAAAAGGATCCTCAAGATGATTATTTACTAAATTCCCAAAGCCCTTATTAATTTTTGGTATTTGCTTGATATTAGGTAAAAATTTTGAGGTTAAATTTATTAGATCTAAGAAATTTATTGATTCGGGAGAAAATGAGAGTAAAGGTATTTCATTTATTATTTGGCTAAGTGGTTTTATTGCGGAAATAAATGATTCCCATTCTTTAACAGATTTCTCACCTCTTAAAGTTTTTATTGTTTGTTTAAAAGGTTCTTCCCCTACATCAAGATTAAAATTGCCTTCTGGGACAATTACTTGCCAACCTTTGTATTGAAATAGTTCAACTTTTTCGTCAAGTAATTTAAGAATTTGCCCTAAGGGATTAGTTGTCGGCCATTTACCTATTCCACTCCACAATGAAGGACCTGATTCGAAAGTATAACCTTTTCTTTTAAAACTGTGAGCAACACCTCCAGGCTGGGTATGTGCTTCGCATATAAGAACTTTTTTGCCTGATAAAGCAAGAATCGAACCACAGCATAGACCTCCTATTCCACTACCAACAATTACAACGTCATATTTTTGCATTAAATATTGACTTTACTATTCTTGTATAACTAATTAGTTTTAAACAAATGTATTAGTTGAAGTTGTAATACTTAGTACAACAGCGAGGAAAAATATGTAAGGAACTGCTTTTATAGGTATGTATCCTTGGCGTTTAGAAATGAAATCCATTACTTTAGTTACTTTATGTAAACATATTAACGAAATCTTGTTCCTTATGTGTGCTAAAAAAATATATTTTTAGAAATATATTGAAACAAATAAATCTTTTTGGAGGGATTTGATTAATTAGGAACTTTTTTTATGGAGTTATCTTAGTATTTAATTCTTAGATTAAATCTATTATGAAAGATTTCCCTGATATCAATGAGATAAAAATATTAGAAAAAAATTCTCAAAAAAATGGTAGCGGAATAGTATATGACGAATTGTTAGGAATATGGAAGTTTAAGTATGTATGGGGAAAGGCGTCAGATGAAATCAAAAATATACCCAGTTCGATTCTCCAAGTATTGTCGGCAAGACTCGAATTAAAAAGTAAAAATAAAGAGGATCAAATAAATTATGAAATAAAAAATTCAATTAATTTCGGATTATTAAATATTACCTTTAAAGGCAGCGCAGAATTAAGAGGACTTAGACCTTTATTGGCTTTTTATTTTGAAGAATTGAAAATTAGTATTAGTAGTTTTCCAATATTTAATAAGGAATTAAAAAAACCTGAAGATAAAAAAATGCCTTTTTTCTCACTTGTAGGAATTAGCGCTAAAGATAATTGGTTGTGTGCTCGAGGCAGGGGCGGAGGGCTTGCAATATGGGTTAAATCTTAAATTAGTGGTATTCTCCTGGATGATCTACTTTTCTTACGGTAACTTTATCAACTTTTTGTCCATTAAATCTTAAGAGATCATCTCCTGAAAAGTCATAACCTAAGCGTTGACCTATTAGGGCTACATCATCCGCTGTAGAGGATGTAGTAACTCGCTTTTTTAAGTCTTCATCAGATTGCATCTTAATTAAAAATTTTCTTATTTCAGAAAAACTCATACCTAGAATTTGATTGATTGATGTTAAAGAATTTATAAAAATCTTTTTCTTAGTCAGAACAAGATAAATAGATAATTATTATACTATTTTTATGACTTACTTATTTCTCTATATAGTTGGCATAATTTTAATATGGTGGACATATCGTGTTGGTTGGCTTGAGGCGCTAAAAACAATAGTTAAAGTTATAGTTCCCTCAGCGCTTATTATTTTATTTAACATTAAAGCTGGAAGATTACTTTTTAAAAGTCCTATTGTCGGTTTATTAAGCGCTTTGCCTACTTCTATTTTTATTTTTAGAGGTTCATTGCCTTTAGTTAGTTATATAAATAACTGGATTGAAAAAAAAATAAATAAGTATGATGATTCGGAATTTATAGATACTGATTCTGTACCTTTGGATGATTAATTTAATCTAATTTAATTCAATCAAAGCCAAGAAATAATTCTTTGTGTACAACAAGAACATCAAATAAAGTTGTTCCATGAATAGGACTTAATGGGATTTTGTCTATATTGAATGCTTCTGCACAAATTAAATGAGCATCCCATTTTGTATCGTGATCACTAATTTCTATTGACCACTCAATTACTTTTTTGAAATGATCTGGCATCTCTGAACCAATTTTTCTGCAAATTTGACATAGAACTGACAAAAGAGGAGGCTTTGATGGCCTTTTTAAATCTTTAATAAGACTTGTCTGTGTAAAAACGCTTGTATAGCGTATGTAGTCTATTAATTCATATTCTTCTTTAGTAAGAGCTGCTTTATCTAATGCTCTTTCAAATTCGTCTATGGGGGTTATGGGCCTATCCAAGATATTAGTTGTTGCTGTTTTCTTTATTTGAAAAATTCTTGTTTTCTGAATCTATTATTTCTTGATTAATTTCATTTGTTTGATTGCTTTCTATAGATTGAGGAGATTCCTCTTTATCTTCTTCGTTCATAACTTGATCGATTTCGTTTTGAAATTCATTCGACGCTTTTTTAAGACTTTTCAAGGTTTTACCAAGCTGTTTTCCTAATTCTGGAAGCTTTTTTGGACCAAAAATTAAAAGAGCTAATATAAGTATTACAGTAACTTCAGGCAAACCTACACCAAAAATATTCATAGCTGATAACTAATTAATAATGAGTAAATCTATCATTAAATATAGTCAAATCATTTAAAAATTTCATTCTTGGAACAGCTTTATTAATATTAAAAGATTTTGAAAAATATCATTGTTACTAATATTCCTTTAAAGAAAACTAGCCAAAGTAATTGATAATCACTTAACTTGAATTTTTTTTTATACCAATTTATAAAAGTTTTGTGTTTTTCTATTAATTTTCTTATTTTCATGGAGATAATTTTTTAATATCACTTATTTTATCTTAATTTCTATTATTATTATTTAGAAGAATCCTAAATTTCACTCAAATTAGAATATTCTAAGAAATCTTAATCTTATTTTTTCTAAACTAATTTTTTGCTCTGTTTTGAAACTAATTGCTAAATATCTAAATTCTTAAAAAAAAATGAAGTCCTTATTTATTATTTTTTACCTAAGTTTTTTAATTTATCCAGCTGAAGCAGTTACAACAAAAATGTTTAAAGTATTAGATACATGTGCAAGATATCGACTTGGTGAGATTGATGCTGATGAGGCTATAGAAAAATTAAAATTAACGAATTCTTCTACCAATCAGCCAAGGGATCTATTAAGAAAATATTGCTCTGTATTCACTCCAAATGAAAAAATTGAATTTTAATCTTTAGTAATACAAATTAAATATTCTTTTTTGAATAATCTTTGGCCTTGTTTTGTACTTCTTTAACTTTTTTGAAATTAGTTATTTTTAAATTAAAAATAACTCCTAAAAAAAGAATTAGAAATAAAATAATATAAATTATTAATTCCATAATATTGAATTAATAAATTCACCTTAGTTTATTTCAATAATTTTTTAGTATCTTTTAAAACAAAAAAAGTGACTTTTACATCAGTTATTTACTTTGAAGGTCACAAAAGAATCAAATTTACACTTAATATATAGTTTTATAATTAATATTTTGCAGATTGGAGATAAAATTCCAGAGTTTTCTTTACTGGATCAAAATGGAATTAAAAGATCAAATAAGGGATTAAAAAATCCTCTCGTTTTATTTTTTTATCCAAAAGATGATACCCCAGGATGTACCATAGAAGTTTGCGGATTCAGAGATAAGTATGACTTATTTAAAGTCTTGGGTGCCCAAGTTTGGGGAGTAAGCAATGGAAGTACCTCAAGTCACTTGGCATTTGCCAATAAAAACAAGTTACAGTACCCTTTAATTTGCGATACTAATAACTCTCTCAGGAAAACTTTTAAAGTCCCTAAGGTATTAGGTTTTATGGATGGCAGAGTAACTTATGTTATCGATCGAAATGGAATAGTTAGGCATATCTTTAGAGATTTATTGAATGGTCCGGAGCACATTAAAGAGGCCATTAGAGTACTAAAAGAAATTCAAAATAAATAAATATAATTCAAATAATTTTAGTTGTTTATTTTTTGTCTTAATATGGTTTTAGGCTTTATTTAATCTATGAAAAAAATGGGAATGCAAGCTGTTGATTTGGCTATTCAAAATGGAGTTGATCTTGACGGTACCCCAATCCCTCCAAAAATGCTAGATCTATATAACAGAATAATGGATGAGGAAAATAAAAGACAAAGAAGTGGCGTTAAAAAATCAATGAGAAATAGATGCGTCAAAACTGGTTCTAAGCATTTTGATAAAGAAACATTGAATCAATTATTGATTGACTCAGGATGGGAAGGTCTCAAAGAAAAGGAAATTTTATTTTTTTATAACTAAAAAAATAAAAGAAATTTTAAAGTAGACTTTAATATTATTTAGGGTAATTTTTTAATTATTTAAACCATCCTTTTTTTTTAGAGGGCTTTATTTTTTCTTTTTCAGTATTTATTTTTTTAATTGCTTTTTGGAAAGCTAAGTTGGCTTCTATAACAGTAATTATTGATATAAAAAAAAGACCGGAAACCCCAATTATTTGTTCAACTTTAGCAGGTTCTGAATCTCCTTGTAAAAAAAATCCTAAAGCAAACCATGAAGTAGTAGCAGCTATTGTTAAAAAATATGGTTTCCATCTTCTTTGGTATAAGTAACCGGATCCTAAACCAGGAAGAAAATTTAAAAATGATGCTACCCAGCCTTTTGAATATGCAAGTATTTCGTCTCTTGAGGGATAAGACATTTATGTTAGGTATTTATTAAATGTGAATTTATATAAGCAAAAGATATTGCTGCACAAATTACCCAACTAAAGGGTAAGAACATTCTTATTTTTTCTTTATTATTATTCATATTTTTAATTATGGAAAATATTTTTAAAATTTGTGGATTTAATGGATACCTTAAAACTAGAGGAATTAAAAAAGACGGTTAAAAACCGTCTTTTTTAAAAGTAATTTCTCTAAAAATAAATTATTTATTTTTTGAGGCCGAGAGTACTTTAAGTTCTTTCTTTACTTCTTTTTCTCTTTCTTCAAGATGTTTTAGTTGAGCTTTAAAAGCATCTTCAAGTCTTACTTTGTGTGTTGTAATTTCATCAAGCTCTTCTTGATGTTGGTTTTTCTTTAACTCCTTCATTTCACTATCAGAAATAACATATACTGGTCGATATGAAGGTGTTTCAAAAAGAAGATCAAACATTGAATACATAAGTGACCTTTGAATTAGTACAAATCCAATATCTAATAATTTTTTTAAATATGAAAGGATAAATACCGAAGATATTGATACGGCAAATACACCGAATTTCGGTTTACATAACATAACCGCACAGTATTTACCGATCAGATTTTAAAATATGTTTTAAATTATTAGAGAGATAATTCTAAAAATCTAAATTAAGTAGAACTAAAAATGGATTTAAAAATGACGAAAAGATTAGTAATACCATCCAACGAACTTAAATGGCGATTTTCCAGATCTTCAGGTCCTGGAGGGCAGAATGTAAATAAAATTGAAAGCAGAGTAGAGATTATTTTTAATTTAGAAGATTCAAAAGTACTAAATGATTATCAGAAAGAAATTCTCAAGATTAATTTGAAAAACAAATTAGTGAATAATAGTCTACGTTTAGCGGTTCAAGAACATAGAAATCAATTACTAAATAGGCAGCTAGCCTTAATGAAATTTAGTTCAATCATTAAAAATGCTTTAAATAAACCATTTAAATTGAGAAAATCTACAAAACCTACTAAAGAATCGCAAAAGAAAAGAGTTGAGTTTAAGAAAAAACGTGGCGAATTGAAAAAAAGTAGGCAAAAAGAAAAAATATATCAAGTATTAGAAAAATAAATATTTCCCTCGTAAATTATAATGAAAGGATATGATTAATTTAATTTCATTTTGGTTTATTGAATTCAAATAATGATTTTTGGTTAATTGACTCCAATTTTGTAGGGGTGATGCATTTTTATAAAGATAAAGAGAATTCTGATAAATCTATTGCTTATATGTTTATTGAAGAAGGGATTATTATGGGAATTCATGGGGAAAATCCTCCATTAATGAAAACTAGAAAAAAAATTGTTATTGAAGAAGCAAGATTATTATGGCAAAAATTGTTAAATGAAGGTTGGAAAAAAACTAGTAAAAAATGGTGAGGAAATTCAAAAATAAATTTTTTTAATTTCAGAAAATAAATGAACCTTTAGGATATAGCCTGGAAATTTTTTTATGTTGTAAAAATTTCTTTTTTTTGATGTCGTTTTCATATCTTCTCAACATCATTAGATAGTTTGTAACTCCAAAAATTACTAAAAAGAAAATAAATCTTATTCCTGCCTCAAAGTTCATATGAGTATTAAGCTTTATTATAATCTGACAATTACTAATCAAAAATCAATCGGTATTTATATCTAATTAAAACTTCTAGGAGAAATCTTTTTTGATTTTACGGCATAAAAAATACATAACAAAAGTAATATTAAAATTGCACTGAAGCTACCGATTGGGTTTGGAATATTTTGTGTAAAAGGCCCTGCTAAAAAAGAAGTTGTATTTTCTTTGAATTCTATTAATCCGTTATTTATAAAAAACCAAATACCCACAAGTCCTCCATGAATTCCTATGCAATTCCATAAAGAACCTTTATCTCTAATTTTTACTAATGATAGAAATATCCCAAGTAAAATAAATCCCAAACGTAATCCTACTATGTTCCAAAAGATCTCATTTGATAAATTATGAACGAAGCTAAAAATTATAGCTTGTAAAGCTATTGATATTTTTGTGCCATATTCAAATTTTAATTCTTCTAGTAACCAGCCTCTAAAAATTATTTCTTCTGCGAATCCAACACCTAATCCCAGTAGAATAGAATTTAGCAATATTATTGGCGAGAATTCACCTATCCAAGAAATATAATTTTTTTGCAATAGTGGTACCAGAATTAGAATTATTAAAAATAAAGCAAATAAAATACCTTGAGAAAAGTTGAAAAAGTTTTTTAATAATTTGTCTTTTGTTATCCCAAGAAGTATCCAAGCACTTGATTTGTTCCTTTTGATATAAAACCAATATGGGAGTAAAAAGATAAAAAGTAAGAAAGTAATAATAGTACCAATTAAGGATAAATTTTCTTTTTCAAAATTAAACAATAAAAGTGGCTGAGATAAAACCCAGCCAATACCATAAAGAATAGGAATAAAAAATATAGTGGATAAAATTCTTGGTCTTAAAAGAAAAAAACTTCTAATTAGTATCATTACATTTTTCATTTTAGTTTGAATATTAATTAACTCCAGCCTTTACCTCTTATTATTCTAACTACTTGTTCAAAAAGTTTTAGCTTTTTCTTTTTACTATAGTTTATGTTTTTTGAAAGATTAGATAAATCTTTATAAAATTGCTGAGTTATTTTATCTTCTTTATCACTAGGCCATAGTAAGTCTGAGCCCTCTTCATATTCTTCTTTATATCTTTCTTCAATCAAATGTTTTTTTATATCGTAATAATTTAGATTTTACTTATTGCAAATGCTTAAAAGTGATGTTTATTAAATTTGTGTATATATTTAAAATTTATGCTGATTAATCTTTCAACTTTAATTTTTACATTATTATCTCCATTGCTTATTTTTGCAGTAATAGTATCTGTTTACTTATTTCATTAGGAAGTATTTATCAAATAAACTTAATTAATTTAAGGGTGTATTATGCCAACTTTTTCTAATACAAATGAAAAAATTGCAATTACTGCCATTAGTGTTAAGATCTTGTTCTTTTTGATGAAATCCATAATGAATATTAATAATCTATTTATTTAATTCTTATATAGAATAATAAATAATTAAAATCATTATATCAATTAAGATGGAGTCAATATATGTAGGAGATTTAATTCCCTCAATAGCTTCTTCTAAAAAGATTATTAAAAATATTATAAATTTATAAAAGAAGGGGAATTTTATAAAGAACCTATTGGCCGAGATTTTAATTACCCTGATTGGTAAATATGCTTACTACAAAAATAACTTTTGCCTTGGCAGATTGGATTAGAGATTGGCGTAAGTGCCGGGATAACAATCCTTCTATTGATGAGTGTGTAAAATTTGTTGAGTGGAAATTGGAAGATTATAAACTTTCTTATAGTTATAAAAGAATAATTGAATCTATTTTGCTCTATGAATCTGAATAACTAAGGATGATAGACTTTAATTTTTATATTTATCTATTAAAAACAAAGGGTCATTAAAATCCTCTTACAAATTAAGAAAAAAGTAAATCAGCATATTTACGGATTTACTGAAAATATAAAAAGGAGTAATTTATAAATGTTGAGTTCGGAGGCAATCTAAATGATTGATAGTCCGCCTGAAATTTAGCAAATTCCAAAATATAGGAAGCGTATTCCTGAGAATGGGATTATTCGAAAATTCAAGTTCAATCAATTAGTCTGATAAGACTGCGCTTTATAATTACTAGCGAAAACAGGGACTGAAATTATCGAGAGAAATCCCCGAATTCACGTATTCTAGGTTTATGAGTAAATAGACTTTAAAATATGTAATTTTATATCCTGTTAGAAGGAAATCAAATATCAAAAAGGACTGTACCACCAGTCCTTTTTTTTTAACAAATTACTTCTAAAGTAGACTTCTTTTTGGATAATATGGATTTATTAAGTGTTTAAAAATATTTCACAATGAAAGATCAAGTCTTGTTTCCTAAAATCGAAGTTCGTGAAAAAGGTTTTTTACAAGTAAGTGATATTCATACGATTTATTGGGAAAGATCAGGCAATCCAAATGGTAAAAAAATACTAGTTATTCATGGAGGCCCAGGAGGAGGAAGTCAACCAAGATATAGAAGATACTTTGATCCAGATAAATTCGATATTATTCAATTTGACCAAAGAGGTTGCGGTTCTTCAACTCCTTTCTCAGAATTAAAAGAAAATTCGACTTATCATTTAGTTGATGATATTGAGAAATTAAGGATTCTATTAAAAATAGATAGTTGGCATTTGTTTGGTGGATCTTGGGGCTCAACACTTTCACTTATATATGCAATTAAAAATCCCTCAAGAGTTATAAGCTTAACTTTGCGAGGAATATTTTTATGTAGAAAGTTTGAATTATTGTGGTTCTATCAATATGGTGCAAGTGAGATATTCCCTGATGAATTTGAAGAATATATTTCTGTGATACCAAAAGAAGAAAGAAATGATTTGATAAGTTCTTTTTATAAATATCTAACATCATCAGATGCAAATCTTAGATCAAAAGCAGCAGCAGCTTGGACAAAATGGGAACTCTCAACTAGTCATTTAATAAATAAAAAATTCGATTTTGATAAATCTCAAGTTAATTCTTTTTCAGATGCATTTGCAAGGATCGAATGTCATTATTTTATTAATAATATTTTCTTAGAAGATGATTTTATTTTGAAAAATATAAAAACAATAGAATCGATTCCAACAAAAATAATTCAAGGTAGGTATGACGTTGTTTGTCCTGTTAGGAGCGCTTGGGATCTAAATAAGAAATTAAAGAATTCTGAATTAATTATTGTTAATGATGCTGGTCATTCAATGAGTGAAAAAGGCATTACTAAAGAATTAATAAAAGCTGTAAAAGGAATCCAAAATCTCTAAAACAGAGAATATTCCTTTAAAAATTAAAGGCCATTATCTTCAATATTTTGTGCAATACTCCTAAGAAGTTCGACGATATCAGAATCTTCGCATTGAGTATCTTCTTTGAGCAAAATGCACTCGTCTCTAATACTTACATTAGTACTCCACCATATACCTGAACTATTGGTATCGTCCCATTCAAATCTTTCAGACATAATTAATAAAATCTAATAAATACATTAAAGCTTGCATTAGTTCATCGTGGATTTAAATATTTAATTTCAAAATTTAAAAAACTTTCCTAGGCGCTAAAAGGAATCTGGAAATTTCTGACAATAAAATTTAAAAATCTAATTTCAGTTCGTATTGTTTTTCCTTTTCCTTAGAAACATTTTTTTTATTATTTATATTTTTTCTAGGCCTTTTTCTAGAGCCATGCTTTAAATAAATTTCTTTTGAGATATCCCAATATCCATCCTTTTTAGTGATTTCCTGAATTTTCTTCTTAGCAGTTTTAGTGCTATTTGGGATGTCAATTATTGGTCTTATGTAATTAATTTGTTCATATTCTTCTTGATTAAATCTAGATAGTAGCCATGGTTCATGAATGAAATTAAGTGATATATCTTTTAATTCTGGTATCCATTTTTTTATAAATTTTCCTTGAGGATCATGATCTTTTCCCTGCTTAATAGGATTATAAATTCTATTGGTATTTATAGACGTAGTTCCAGATTGCATTTGGCATTGGTTCCAATGTATTCCAGGCTCATAATCTACAAATTTATTTGCTAATTCAGAACCTGAATCTTGCCATGGTAGCCATAAATTATAGCTAGCAAAAGACATTAACATCGCTCGCATCCTGAAGTTAATCCATCCATTGCAATTTAATGAACGCATGCATGCATCTATAAAAGGAAAGCCCGTATTACCTGAACTCCATGAATAAAGTAATTCATTATTTTTTTCTCTAATATTTTTAAAAAAAGGATGGTATTCCCTAAACTCAAGTTCTGGTTCACTTTCAAGTTTCTGAATAAAATGACAATGCCAAGTTAATCTGCTTTTTAACATCCTAGAATTATTGTTTTTTGATATATTTGCCTTTTTAAAAATTTCTTTTAATGAAATGCATCCCCAACAAATATATGGGGATAGTCTTGTACAACTATCAAATGATTTTTCTGGGCTAGATATATCTTTTGAATAAGAATCTAATTTATTACTAAAGAAGTATTGCATTCTCTCTAAACCTTTATTTCTTCCACCTTGCATTCTTCCTGGACAAGTTTCTTTTTTAAAGGAAAAAATTTCGTCTGAGGGTATTTCTCCAATATTAAAGTTAATAGAATTAATTCTTAATGGAGCTATAAGTAAGTTTTTGTCGGAATTTTTTTGCCATTTTTTAGACCAATTATTCCTATCTAAATTTCCTCTAAAAACTGAAAATTGTAGAAATTCCTTCCAAATAATATTTTTGCTTAAAGCCCATTCTCTTACTTTTTGATCTCTTTTATAAGTAAGCCAATCTCCGGTTTCTTGATGACTATATATACCTTTGATTTTAAATTTTGAACTAATTTCATCAAATATATTAATAATATTCCCAGTCCTAATAATTAATGGTTGTCCAATCTCAGCAAGTGCATTTCTTAAATCTATTAAACTTTCTTTGCAAAATTGCCATTGTCTATCTGAATGAGTATTTTGGCTCCAAATATCTAACTCAATAATATAAATAGGTAAAATATCATTATCTTTTATAGCCTCACAGAGAGCTTCGTTATCAAAAATTCTTAAATCTTTCTTAAACCATAAGATATTTATTTCTTTCATAATTTTTTCTTTTAATCCTAGAAAAATAAGATTAAGTTTGTAGGTAAAAAATATAAAAAATTTTAGAATAACTAAAAATCAAAAAAATGAAAATAACAAAAAAACTTTGGGAGGATAATTATGAGATTGCTTTACTAAGTTTAAATACAAAATTTGTTCAAGGTTTAAAAAATGGAAATCTCCCTAAAAATATATTTCAAGAATATTTAGCTCAAGATTATTTCTTTTTAGAGACTTTTGCTAAGGCTTATGGTCTTGCTGTTTCCAAATCAAAAGATAAGTACTCAATAAGGAAGTTAAGTGAACTGTTAATGGGCGTTTCAGAGGAGTTAATACTTCATGAAACGTATGCAAAAGAATGGGATATTGATTTGTCTAATAACTATATAAAAAAAGCCACTAAAAATTATATAGATTTTCTTGATGATACTTCCAAAAGACTTAGCCCCGTTGAAATAATGTTTGCAATGACTCCATGTATGCGACTTTATTCTTGGATAGGAAAAAGTTTGTATGAGGACGATTTTGACATTAAGTATAAAGAATGGATAATTACTTATTCTGATGAGAGATTTGAAAAGCTAGCAGATTCACTTGAAAATCTTATTGAGACTAATAAAGAAACTTATGATATTAATCAGGCCAAATATTTATACAGGAGAGCTATGGAATTGGAGTTAGATTTTTTTAATGCATATTCAGATTTCTGATTTAAATTAAAATTTACTTATAGTACTTTCAAAAACAAGTTAATAAATTATGTATTCTAAAATTGCACTTTCAATAGGGGGTAGTGACTCCGGGGGTGGAGCAGGCATACAGGCTGACTTGAGAACTTTCATGGCCCTTAAAGTACATGGATGTTCTGTTATTACATGTATTACCGCACAAAATAGTGTAGAGGTTACATGCGTTCAACCAGTAGAGAAGAATACTTTATTAAATCAGTTAGATACTTTATTTGCTGATTTTGGTATTGATGCCTTAAAAACTGGAATGTTATTAAATGAAAGGATAATTAATGATACTGCTTCAAAATTAAATACATATAAAATAACCAAAATTATTGACCCAGTAATGGTTACAAGAACTGGTTCTAAATTACTTGAAGATACTGCTATTAATGCTTATAAAAAACTCTTATTACCAATTGCTGATTTGGTAACTCCAAATATTTATGAAGCAAATCTACTTTCTGGTTTAGAAATAAGGAGTAAAGAAGATATCGAAAATTCAGCAAGAAAAATTATTGGTCTTGGAGCTAAAGCGGTACTTATAAAAGGTGGCGGTTTAAAAGATATGAAAGGGAAGGATTTTTTCCTTGACTTAAATGGTAGAAAAGAGTGGCTATTTAATAATTTTATAAATACAAAAAATACCCACGGTAGCGGATGTACTTTGAGTGCTGCTATTTGTGGTTATAAGGCTTTAGGTTTTGATCTATTTGATTCCATACAAAAAGCGAAATTATTTGTTGAGAAATCTTTAGACAATTCTTATAAAATAGGCTCTGGCCCTGGTCCCTTAGGCCATCATTAATTATTTATAGAAGTGGAGTTAGAACCACCATTTTCTGTAGGGCTTTTTTAAAAATAAGATTTCTTCAGTCTCCCATCCTCCCTCTAACCACTCAAGATGCTCAAGTAATAAAGACTCACTTTCCCTTTTGCTTAATTGCCCAATTCTATTAGCAATACCATCGAACCTGACTTTCATCAATTCTTCAATCTTGATGTTATTCATAGGTTAAATAATAAATTTTTTCTACTCTTACTTGTATACATTTTCTTGTCAACGATTTAATTTTATTTGTTTACTAGAAGTTCTTAAATATGTATTAAATACAACTTTTTAAAATAGATAGTAATTAAGACTTATTCACATAGATTTAATTAAAGACTAATTTATATAAAAATACTTTAACTATGAATAAAGAAGAAACAGCAAAGCAAAAAACTATTTTAAATGTAGGCTATTGTGAAACGACCTCTGAATGGCTCAATAGAATCATTACTGAACTGGCTGATGAAAATAAAAATTTTGTAGATTTGTCAGTTATTTGTGCTTAATTTTTTAGAAAATATAGTTTGTTTTGATTTATTTTCAGTTAGCTTTTGACTATGAGAGAAATTTAAAAGATATTTTTGTGATGTGAATCCTAATAAAAAAAACATAGAAATAATTAAACAATTCAATTTATCTCCTCATCCTGAGGGTGGATGGTTTAGAGAGATAGTAAGGAGTGAGAATTCTCTAATAAGGGAAGATGGCCAAAGGAGAAACTTTATTACGGGAATTTATTATCTTTTGGAGAGAGATGCGAAAAGTGCTTGGCACAGAGTAAAAAATGCTGATGAAATTTGGATTTATCTAAGGGGCGATCCTCTGAATTTATGGTGCCTAGATAATGATAATAAGTTAATAAGAAATTTAATTTTAGATTCCAATAATCCAGTAGAAATGATCCCATCTGGATATTGGCAAGCTGCAAAAAGTACCGGCGAATTTACTTTAGTGAGTTGTTGCGTTGGTCCTGGGTTTGATTTTAAGGATTTTGAATTGCTCAGAAATACTAATGATACTTCTAGGTTAGATAAAGCAATCAATGATCTTATTTGAGACATTTTTTAGTTTATATTTTATAAAATTTTGATTTATATTTATAGAGTTACTTTAATATATGTATAAGGAATGAATCAAAATTCTGTCAAAACAATTGGTATTAAAGATGAATCAAGAAAAGATTCAAACTTAGTATCTGTAAATCAGGCAGATGGATTAAAAATTATCCTTAATAGGGACTTTGATGATTGGTCGAATTTTGATAATTGGCAAAGTATTTCAGCGCAGCAATGGATTTTTTCTAGGGCTCTGGAGATTTATAGAGGTATGAAAATTGATATTAAATGTGATTGTTGTGAATATATTGATTTTATTCAAAATGATTTTGAGAACATTCACAAAGAAAAATGCTTTGGTAAAAAAAGTGCTTACATGATAGAAAAAGTTGTAGATGAAATTGTATTAGCTAAGGCAAGAAGAGAAAGTGATGGAACATATTCTGCATAAGATTTAAAATATCTGTGAAATGAAAATCTTTTACTTACCAGTGAAAATTTTCAGAAGAACCAATTGTTAAATTTCTAGTGGAAATCTTATGGAACTTATCATGTACCGAATCACTGAACTCCTTTTCATCTGAGTAATCTACAAGGTCTAAGGGGTCGATGTTTTCATCGAACCATGCATCATATTCAATATGGTTAGGTTCGGCAAAATAACTCATACCTAATTAATAGCTTCCAAAAAACATTTAAAAGGTACATGCGATACAAAATCAAAGATTATTTTTTTCATTAATCCATATTAAAATCTAGAAGCTTTGCAATATTTATTTAAAGACCTAGTGCTATAAGTTCAGCTTATAGAGGGCATGAGATTAAGTAATTATACTCACACTTATAATCTTCTGCTATTAGATTTATTTCAAGATTTCATTAGGAAGCGTCCTAGCTAAACAACTAAACAAACAAATGAACAAATCAAAAACAGTAGAGAAGGAAAAAGTCGTAGCTGAGAAGCTCAACGGTAGATTTGCGATGATTGGCTTTATTGCCCTTATTGGCGCATATCTAACAACTGGACAAATTATCCCAGGTTTTGTATAAATGGATTTTATATCTAAGAGGCAAGGATATATACCCTTAAAGGTGGTTCCTTACATATTCTTTGTTGCAGTTGTTTTAAGCATAACAACAACAAATACATTCGTTTAGTTTTTAAAGCGTACATAGTCGTTGAATTCAGCTAGTAGCAATACAGGCTTACTTTTTTAATGGTTATTGCACGGCTACTTTGGGGTATTAAATTAAAATCAATAATTAAAAGATCGAGAATATTTTATTAAACCTTTACTTTTAGAACCTCTATCAAATCACTGGAGATTAATTTCAAATTCAGGTCTAAATTTAGTAAGTTTTGAAATCTCTAATTCGAGTTCCTCTTGGGAATTAAAACCTAAAACATCGTAGGATTCCAAACCTAGGGAAGTTTCTTGTTTTTGTGCAAGTTCCATTTTTATATAATTTATAATTTAATAATAGATTTTTTTGATTTTAATAAACTGCTAAGTTGCTTATTCAACACCTAAAGATGATTTCTGACATTGAGATTCGATCAATTAAAGATTTAATACCTCATTTTTTACTTTAAATTCAGATGAATTCAATAAAAAAATACTTCTTGAGAACAATTATTTAATTTGGCAATAACTGACTTCAAAATTGGTACATCAATAGGATTAATATGATTTTAATTTTTAAATTTTAATTCTGCTAACAATAATTATTACTTTAAGTAAATATTTTCAATTTTAATAATTATAAATCATGCATATTTATCAATAAGGATGCTATGTTGAAATTTTTAATATCATAGGATGATTGATGCATATAAAAAGCTATGGACAAAAGCTTTTGATTTTCGTGGCCGATCAAATAGACATGATTATTGGTGGGCAGCACTTGCTAATCTTTTAGTTTCTTATGTGCTTTTAGCTTTAGGTAATTTTGTTTCAGAAGCTTTTTCGGGCATATATTATCTCTATATTTTTGCAGCTTTAATACCAGGCCTTTCCCTTTGTATAAGGAGAGTTAATGATTCAGGTAAACGCTGGACATGGATATTTATAAATCTAATTCCATTAGTAGGAGCAATTTGGTTTTTATTTATTTTATGTCAGCCATCGATACCAGCAGCCTAGATAATATTTAATAGGTTTCTTACTAATAATATTATTTTAGATCGATATTCCAAAAACTAGCAATTCTCAAATGGTCAAAGAAGTGCTTTGGGAAAACTAGGTCACAGGCCCAAATCCTGTCGCCCCGATCATTCATACCAATAGATTATAAATAATTGAGTTAGTCTTATATTGAGAAAGGGTAGCTCTAGGGGTAGCTAGAGTTATGTGCTTTGTATATACTTGTGCCTAGTTTTCTCCTTATATATAATGTTTTTTGAAACGTCTTAAGTAAGAAAAATGCTCTTTGCAAAAACTGGACAAGGTGTTGATATTTTTTCTCCAATAGGGATTTTGATTCTTTTTATTGGGGTTGTTTTGACTGTTGGGTTCCCTTTCGCAATGATTAAGTTCGGCAGAAAGAGCTAGTAAGCATTTAATTCCGTAAGTGCTTCTTCTTTATCAAACAATTAATAATTAATTTTTTATTTAATTTATATATATTTAGCCCAATGAACAGGACCCATATAATTGCAGCGATTATTGGTAAAAAACGATAACAAGTTTTAACATTTTTAAAATAGTGTTATTTGTTAAAAAATAATATCGTTTAAATAACTAAGAATAGGTCCTTTAACTGAGATTTGAAGAAAGAATTTAAATATCTATTGCTTGGGGTTCTCCTTCAATTCTTTCAATAGTAAAAAGGGTAAATTCTTTAGTTATAGTCTTAATTTCTTACTTATTCTCCTCTAATACCCATATATAGGGCTAAATCCAATTTCAAATATATTATCTCAAAAACATTTGCATAATTTCTTACAACTGGTAATTTTAGTGAACTTGAATAAGTTCAAATGCAAGATCAAAGAATTGAAAAGATAGCAGCTTTTGCAGTAAACATAACTAAGGTTCTTTTAGTAATTTATTTAGGCTTCGAAGAAGTATTTAAAATAGGCAAATCACTTATAGATAAGTTAGATGCTTATTTGGATGTTTTACGAGTGCCTCGAGAATGGGCTTCAGAAGCTTATGCAATACTAAAAAAACGACTAGCGGCACGAAAAGTAGCGGGTGGTATAGAAAATTAGTTTTTTACAATCTTGAACTTTTTAAATGTAGAGGAATAGTCGCAGGCCCAAATCCTGTCGCCCCGATCAGTTATAGCAGTAAGTATCAGCTAATATTATATTTCTTTCAAAAAGTCTTTACCTCATATTTTCCTCAAAATAGAAAAATTTAAAGCATTGATTTCTGAAATTTCCATATTTATCCTAAAAGAATGGCTCTTCATTTCCTCTCCATAGTTAGTTTTTATCTCCTTTCTCTATGATTTCTTCCGGAATCTTTAAATTAAGAATTGAGTCAAGAGCTTCTGGAATATTAAGTTGCCTCATCATAAAGTCTCTTACTTTATTTTCTGGACTAAGCAACCATGACCATTTACCTGTATTTGGTAAATACATGAAATCTAAATTAATAAGTAGATTATTAAATAATTCATCATATATTTCATCAAAATCTTTTCTTAACAAATAATTTTTTAGCTCAATTATTGTATCTTTATTAAAGACTAGAGACAAATCATCAGAACTAGCTTCAACTTTAGATTCGGTAAACTGGCTGATCATAAGGTCAATAGTTGTTCTTGTTTTAGTTCCAACCCAAGGAAACCACCTTATAAAATCATTACTAGTAAAAATACAATCTTGTGTTTGGAGATTTAGTGTTTCGTAAATATCTCTAGCTTGAAATAATAATTTCTTAGCCTTTTCATCTAAGAAGTTTGGTATTTCTTTATCTTCATAAATAGTTTTCATCATTTGAAAAATATTTGTATGAATATTTGAACCTCCACTGGTTGCGGGTACTGATCCTTTAATGTTTGAATTAATAACGGTTATAATTCTTTTCTCTTCATCAATATTCTTTATTTCCCATTTTTTCCCTCCGAAAAGTAAATTATCTCCTTCTTTTAATGAGGAATTACAAGGAATTATTCCAATTCTTTTACCAAAGGCGTAAAGTTGGTATTCTTGAAAACTTTCAAAACAGGTATAGAAATTAAAATTACTTGTTAAATGGCCACCTTTATCGGATAAATAAATTCTTCGACTAATTTGCAAAATTAGCTCTAATTTCTGAAGGTAATTTAATAAATTTTTGAAAATTTCAATATCTAAATTAAACATATTTTTATCCTTAAAGAAAAACCAAATATCTTCAGCTGTAGCTCCTCCTAGCTGCTTAATGAGAGCTAGAATTTGATGTGCTGTTATACATAATGATATTGTTGTACGCTCTTCTGTTTCATACCAACCTTCAAGCATTAAATTAATTATTGCTATAGTGCTAACTAAATTAAATCTAAGTATATTTTCAAAATTTTTATGCTCATTTATACAGTCTTCCACAATAAACATTCTTAGAATTGACTCGTTACCTCTTCTTCCTGATCTACCTAGTCTTTGACGAAGTGATGAGACTGTAAATGGAGCATTGATTTGAAAAACATTATCAACTGCACCTATATCAATACCAAGTTCTAGAGTTGCAGTACATACAATTGTCATTGGTTTTTTACCCTCTTTTGCACTTCTCTCAACATCGCGTCTTAGATCATTTGACAATAAGGAATGATGTGGATAAAAAACTTGATCTTCATTTTTTACATTTGCCAAGAAATTTCCTTCATAAACAAAATTTTCTACGTTGCTAATAGAGTTCGGGAATACTAAGT
>CACGNA010000005.1 GCA_902574425.1 uncultured Prochlorococcus sp.
GAAGAAACCTTTAAAAAAAGTGAAAATAAATTCACTCCAGATCTTATAAAGATCAATAAAAAAATTTATGCTTCTCACCGAGTAAGCCCTTTTGAAATTGAATTATGGAAAAACGATAAAACAAATGATAATAAAGAATTAATAATTTTTATGCCAGGACTTGGAGGAGAAATTAACAATTTCAAATGGATAGGGAACGAATTAGTTAAAAGAGGGTGGCCAATAGCATTTATAAATCATAGAGGAAGTAACTTAAAAGCATTTATAGAAGTACTTGAGGGTAAGCAAGCAATTCCAGGGAGTGCAGACTTTTTCTTATATAGAATTAGAGATTTAGATGCTGTATTAAAAGCTCATGTTAATGGGGAATTTGGTTTACCTAATGATTCTTATATCTTAATGGGGCATTCACTTGGTGCTTTAATAGCACTTTTATATGAGGGTAATAAACCAACCGAGCAACTTGGGGAAAGATGTAATTATGCTTTAAAAGATTTTGCTATAACAAATTTATCAAAATTACTTCAATGTCAGTTAAGCGAAATACCATTCTCAGAGAAAAATAACGCTAATAAGGCAAAGGCGATAATAGGCTTTAATTCGTTTGGAAGTTTAGTATGGCCCAAAGAAAATAGTACTGGTATTAAAATACCAACTCTCCTTATAGGTGGCACATATGACCTTATTACACCGCTAATCAATGAACAATTTACAGTTTTTTCTGCTTTAAATAATCCATCAAATAGATTTCTAATTATTGAAGGGGCAAGTCATTTCTCTCCTATCAGAATCAATAATAGTTACATAGAAAATAATAACGTCTTCAAGATAAATGAATCTTTCATTGGTACCGATCCCTTCTTAGTACAAGATTTATCTTTAGAAGTTATTGTAGAATTCCTAAAAAATATTGAGAATAAAGAAATTCCAAATGTAATTAAAAACCAAAAAGAGTTTGGACTTGATTTCCATCTTTTAGATCTTGAAACTATAAAAGAAGTTTCAAAAAATTAGTACTCTAATCTTGGATCTAAATAGGCAATTAAAATATCTACTAAGAGATTTAAGGAAACTGTAAGCATGGAGGTAAAAATCACGATTCCTTGAACTAAGGTATAGTCTCTCTGAGAAATCGCTTCATATAGCCTTAAAGCAATACCAGGCCATGAAAAAGTTACTTCAAACATTAAGACACCTCCTGCTAATGACGCCATTGTTAAACCAGAAATAGTGACAATTGGCAATAGAGCATTAGGTAAAGCATGTTTTAAGAAAATTTTTTGCCTCGATATTCCTCTACATACAGCAGCATTAACATAATCACTTTTTAATGTTTTATCAAAATTTATTCTCAATGAACGGCTAAATATACCACTTAATAGAAAGCCAAGGGTAATCGCTGGAAGCGCGAGATGATAAAAGCTATCCTTTAAAGCAATAATATTATTTGAAAGAATACTATCTAAGACAAGAAAACCTGTAATTTGAGGTTGTTGCTGAAAGATTGGAAATCTACCGCCAATTGGGGAAATATTTAAGTACACAGAAAAGAATAATTGAGCTAACATTGCAGCCCAAAAAGGAGGTATTGAATATGTAGCGATACCAAACATTCTCACAATATAATCAGTCTTTTTACCTCTATTTAGTAACCCTAGAAATCCCAATGGGAATCCAATTAGAATTGCACTTAATATTGAGAAGAAACCAAGTTCAAGACTTGGAGGTAATGACTTAAGAATAATATTTAGGACTGGCTCTTCAGTACTCAAAGATAGACCAAAGTTTAGGTGCAAAATATCATTGATGTAGGCAAAATATTGATTTGCTAAGGATTCATTTAGACCTAACTTGTTTCTTAGGATTTCCCTTGAAAACTCATCAGCACCAGATCCAAGTATTGCATCAACAGGATCACCAGGAGCAACTCTAAGCAAAATAAAAACTAATGAAGAAATTATCCATAACATTAATGGTATCAATGAAATTTTTATTAATGAATAATTTAAAAGTTTTTTTAAATCTCTACTCATTCATTAATCAACTCAAGATCACTTAATGAAATTATTCCTGCACCATTAAAAATAGGTTTTGATATTTTGTTTTGAGACCATGCTTTTTGAGAAGAGATCCAAATAGGGATATAAGGAATTGATTCTGACGAAATCTTTTCAATTTTTATTAAATTATTTTGCCTATATTTTTCAACCATAGAGTCACTTTCTTTAAATAAATTCTCTATTTCTTTTGAAGCCCAAAAACTCCCGCTCAAAGCAGACTCCCCTTCCTTACATATATTTTCAACAATTTCGTTACAACTTAATAGAGGTTTGAGATAAGCTTCAGGATCAGAGTATAATCCTGTCCAGTCATAAATTGCAGCGGGATATACCCCTTTGGACAGATTTTCATACATAGTTGTAGACTCCACTCCATTAATATCTATAGAAATACAATCTGATAAATTATCTTTAATATCTTCTTGGATTATTAATGAAATCAATTTATCAGAAGGAACATTAGATCTATATGTCAAAGGGAAATTTAGTTTCTTTCCATTACAAAATCCTTCTTTCTCTAAAAGAATTCTTGCTTCTTTAGGGTTATATTCTGGCCAAAAATCTTGATTATTTTTTTTAAATATTGGAGGTACAATATTTCTTAAGGGATTTCTCAAGCCATAACTAACTTTTTTACTAATTATATTTCTGTTAATACTTTTGGATATTGCCAATCTTATTTTGCGGTTACTGAATGGGGGTGAATTTGTTCTAAGACTTATAAATGTTATTTGAGTTTCAGGAGCAACACCTTCTCTGATTTTTTTTTCTTTACTGGATAAATTTAATTCATTACGTTGAATATCCTCTATTGAATTCGATAAAAGCACATCAATTTGTTTACTTTTAAGTGCACCATAAAGAGAAGATGAATTTTCATAACCAATAAAATTTATACCATTATTTTTGGGCTTCACGCCCCAGTACCTGGTATTAGGTTCTAAAAGTTGTTTTTCTTTGGAGAAATTCTTAAGAACGTACTTACCCGTTCCAATAAACTTATCATTTAAAAATTTATCGGAATAGTCTTTATAAAAGCTTGGAGAAACAGGTGTTAAATTAATGGAAGTTAATAAAGCATTAATCGAGCTTGATGGTTTATTCAAATGAATGACAAGCTTAAACTTAGAGGGGGTTTCAATAAAATTAATTTTATCTCCTAATATATATTTATTTATTCCAATTCGCATGAACCTATCAATAGAAAATTTCATTGCCTTTGCATCAAATTGAGTCCCATCATGAAAGTAAATATTCTCTTTTAAATTAATTGTTATCTTGGATTTATAATTAGATAAAATTGGCATGTCTAATGCTAGTTCAGGAACTAATTTCCCATCACTATTTAGTACGTATAAAGTATCCCCCAAAGATGATAATAATTGAAATGATTTTAAGCTTGTTACTCTAGCAGGGTCTAAAGATTCAACTTTGCCAGAGCTCGCAACTATTATTGTTTTGGAATTATTTTTTGGTACACAAGAAAACTGTATTAATGAGAACAAACAAATAAATGAAGATATAAATAATTTATTTTGCATTATTAAATTTCAACTTATAATTTCCTTAGTAAAATTATTAGAACATAAAACTTGTATCTTTATTTGACTAATATTCAAAGCAAATGTTTTTTTAGTACTACAGTCAAAAGGCCATTCTCTCACCCAACAAATTTTTTTTTCTTGATTTAAACCAATTACTTGAAAAGTATTTCTATTATTTTTAATTTTTACGCAGGCTCCTTTATAAATTTTTTCAGAACAAATTAAATTATCATTTTCATTGTTATTTTCTAATAGTTTTGAATGAATCATTATGGTGCTAAAACTAAACAATTACTTTCTTCGGTTTAACAAGCTATGAAGAAATTTGCAAACTATTTTTTTAAATACAACTTAATTGACTTGCAATAGTTTTGACTTCATTAAGCGAATTTATTTCATCTTTCGATTTCTCAAAATTGCCATTATTAACCTCATGAGTTATAACAACAATTTCGGCTTTATCATCAGTTGCATCTAGTTGAACAATTGATTCAATTGATACATTATTATTTCCAAAAATATCTCCAATCTTTCCTATTACGCCAGGACTATCAAGGCAAATAATTCTAAGGTAATTTTTTTTGTTTATTTCAGAAGATCCTATGATATGACAGTTTCTCCAGAAATCAAAAGATAATAACGGATCGATTAAATTATTATTTTTTTCTGACGCCGCATGCAAATTTAATATATCTGATACTACTGATGCAGCAGTTGGACCACTCCCCGCACCTGGACCATACAACATTATTTCTCCAAGAGGATCAGCCTCAATCAATAATGCATTGTTAACTCCCATAACTGTTGCTAATGGATGAGATTTTGGAATCAAGGAAGGGCCTACCCAAATATTCAAAGCAAGTGAATCATTACTATTAATTTGTTGCCTTTCGGAAAGAGCCAAAAGTTTTATTTCAAAACCTAATTTATTAGCATATTCGATATCCTTAAGATTAATGTTACTAATGCCCTGTGAATGTATTTCGTCTCTTTTGATTTTTCCTCCAAATGCGAGTTCACTAAGAATTGAAATCTTATCAGCAGCGTCATGCCCCTCAACATCTGCCGTTGGATCTAATTCTGCATACCCAAGGCTTTGAGCCAATTTTAATGTTTCTTTATAATCAGCTTTTTCATTTGCCATCTTTGAAAGAATAAAATTTGTTGTACCATTTATTATCCCAACCATTTTTTTTATGCAGTTACTTTTTAGTGATCTTTTTAATGGTTCAATTATTGGAATCCCTCCGCAGACTGCTGCCTCTGACAGTATGTAAACTCCTGCTTTAGCAGCAGTTTTGTAAATTTCTTCTCCATATCTTGCAATAACTGCTTTATTTGCTGTAACAACAGACTTACCTGATTTTAATGATCGCAGAATAATATCTTTAGCCAAATCAACCCCTCCCATTACTTCAACAATTACATCTATGGAGGGGTCATTAATTAATTTAAATGGATCATTAGTTAATAAATTATTATCTAGCTGAATATCTCTTTTTTTACTAAGATCTTTAACTGCTATTTTTGCAATTTCTATTTCTTTTAGAATTGGATGTGAATCAACTTGAGAACTTAATATTTTATAAATCCCTGAACCTACAGTTCCAAAACCTACGATGCCAATTTTGCATTTTCTCATTTTTTATTTTTTTCTTTGAGTTTAATTTTATATTATTAGACTTACAAAAATTCATTTGCTTGAGATTGCATTTTCAATAATATATTTAAAAAACCATTTGATCGTGAAGGAGTTAAGCTTGCTTTCAAACCAGTATCTTCTATAAATTTCTTATCTATTTCGACAATTTCACTTGGTGTTAACTCATTTAATCCACTAATTAGAAATGCCAACAAACCCTTTGTTATGAGAGCATCAGAATATCCTTCCCAAGATAATTTACCGGCCTTAATATTTGCCTTAACAAAAACTTCTGAAACGCAACCCTTAACCTTATTCTCTTCAACAAGGATATTACTATCTGGTTCTTTTAATTTTTTGCCCAACCACAAAATGTACTCATATTTTCTTTTTGGATCTTCTGACTTCTTCAACTTTTCGACTAATTTTGATAGATTATTATATTTCTCTTGATTTTCCATTTTTAAACTATTAATAAACCATTTATAGATCTCTTATTATACAAATATTTCTTTTTCTGTGATAAAGCCTGACAAAGGAATATCCCACTCAGCTCTGGTTAAGGGATTAGTACTCACACAATTAGAAGTTAATACTCCTATGCATGGAACATTCCTCCAATTTTTATCACTCCTTAATTTATCAAAATATCCTCCTCCATAACCTAATCTTATTAAATTTTTATCCACAGAAAGACACGGAACTATTATCATGCTTATCTCCTTATGACTTAATGAAAAAGAGTTATTTGGACTTAGTATCCCTTCAGAGTCTTTAGTAAGAGGATTTTCATCCCATGGATAAAATAATAACTCTTTATGATCTTTACATCTGGGCAAAGCTAGAGGATTTTTTTCCTTAAGACTTCTAATATCTACTTCATTTTTTAGAGGCCAATATATTGCTATATAACCAATATTTTTATATACCTTCATAAATGAATCAACGTATATTTTTACATTCTTTTCTACATTTTCCATTTGATAAAGGGTACTATTATCTCTAAGTTTTCTAAACATATCCCTCTCTAATCTTTTTTTTTTCAAAATAGTCATACTGAATTTTCAGTTAAAGCCTTCTTCATTTAGTTTTGTGAGTGCTATGGCCAATGCATCTGCTGAATCATCAGGTTTTGGAGGCTTTTTAAGTTCTAAGTCATTCATCACAGCATCTAGAACATCTCTCTTAGATGCCTTTCCAGACCCAGCAATTGTTAGCTTTATTTGAGCAGGGGCATATTCACTAACATTAATTTTTTTAGAGGCCAAGACCATCATAATCACACCTCTAGCCTGCACCACACTTATAGTGGTGCTTGATCTATAAAAGAAAAATTTTTCTACCGCCGCTACATTTGGATTCCAATGATTTATTAATTCATTAAGATCTTTAAATATCTCAAAAAGTCTATCTTCCTCTTTTTTATCTTTAGCCGTCTCAATAACGCCACAATCTAACAATATCTTTTTTTCATTTTGAACCTCAATAATTCCATATCCAACCCTAGCTAATCCAGGATCAATGCCAATTATTCTCACTGTAATTAAGATTCTGCAGACAATTGAAATTTGGAAAGATTATCTTTTTCATCTAAATCAAATACTTTACAAAATGCTTGAATAACTTTTTCACCTGAGTCGACTTGTTCCAATGGATCTTTTCTTAATCTATGTCTTAACGAACAAGAAATAACCCTAGCTATGTCATCTTCTTGTACTTCAGTTCTACCCTCAAAGGCTGCAATTGCCCTTGCGGATCGGTTTGTGACAATATCTCCACGTAAACCATCAACATCAAGTTCTCCGCAGATTGCAGAAATATTTAATCTAAGGTCATCGTCCATTTGAACAGAATTTAAAATTTCTTGAGCTTTAATTACTTTTTGCTGAAGTTCATCCTGCTGTTTCTCAACACTAAATGAAAACTCATCAGGATTATCGTCAAAAGAAGTCCTTTGATCTACTACCTGAACTCTTAATTCAGCATCTCTAACTGTCTTGACCTCAACACTCATTCCAAACCTGTCCAATAGCTGTGGCCTTAACTCACCTTCTTCTGGATTCCCTGAACCAATAAGAACAAACCTAGCAGGATGTCGAACTGATACTCCCTCCCTTTCAACTGTATTCCATCCGGAAGCAGCCGAATCTAAAAGTACATCAACTAAATGATCATCAAGCAAATTCACTTCATCAACATATAACAAACCCCTATTTGCTTTGGCTAATAACCCAGGTTCAAATGCCTTAACACCTTCACTCAAAGCTTTCTCTATATCAATAGTTCCACAAAGCCTGTCTTCAGTAGCTCCTAAAGGCAAATCAACCATAGGTACTTGTTTTTGTATACTCTCTAGATTTTCTCCTTGAACAATTTTTTCAAAAACTTCTTTACTCTGCAAATCAGGATCGATTAAAGAACTATTATATGGATCGTCTTTAACAACTTCTATTGCAGGCAACAAATCGGCTAAAGCTCTAATTGTAGTAGACTTTCCAGTCCCTCTATCACCCATTATCATAACTCCTCCAATTCTTGGATCAATAACATTTAACAAGAGTGCTAATTTCATTTCTTCCTGACCAATTACAGCTGTAAAAGGAAAAACTCTTCTTTTCTTTGTTGTATTCACAGTTTTAGTTTTCTTTGATATTCAAATAATCAGTAGATGTTACTTCAGAAAATGTTTTTAGTAAATATCCCTATCAAATTAAAACTACAGAGATAAAAACTCCAGTTTAAATTATAAGTTCCTAATTTCCTTTTGAGTTGTTCAAAAACCAGTTTATTTGATGGACAATTCCTCTTAAAACATTTATTTCGTAAATTGATGTATTTGCCCTATAAATATAATTCTTAAATTTACTTATTTTTGCTTTAGAGGTATGCTTCAGAAGATAACCAACTCCCAGAAGCATTTTCTCTATCTCCACAAATGAATCATGTATTTGTTTTGATGATGCAAGATTAAAAACTTCTAATTCCTTATTGATGTTTCCTTTAGAGGATTTATTTAATTCATACAAAACTATTGAAACTGCGTGTGAGAGATTCAAAGAAGGGTTATTCTGAGAAGTAGGGATATTGAAAGTCTTATTTGCCAGAAGTAATTCATCATTAGTTAAACCTCTATCTTCTCTTCCAAATATAATTGCTAGATTATTTATATTTTTATAAGATAAAACCCAATTAAATATATCTTCAGAAGATTCAAAAAACGAATCTTTACTTACATCAATCCTTCCACAAGATGCGAGGACTAAATCACAATCAAAAATTGCTTTTTTAAGATCATCAAAAATCTTGCAATGATAAAGATATTTTTGACCTTTAAGGGCCATTTTTTTTGATTCTGAAGAAAAAATATCGCATTTTGGAGAAACAATTCTTAATTCTTCAACTTCAAAGTTGGAGCATAATCTTGCAACACTCCCAACATTTAAAGGGCCATTTGGTTCAACTAATATGACCTTTAAATTAAAACAGTTTTTCTGCAAAATCATTCAAGGCTATGTAGGTATTTTAATAAATTGGACATATTTTCAGGATCAATTTCAAAACTAGGCATTGGAGGAGTAAGGCCACCAGTAACTTGTTTTATTATCTCTTGATCATTCAAACGTTGTGTTATTGAGTGTAAGTCTGGTCCCACTAATCCTCTTGCTGTAATTCCATGACATCCGACACAATTTGTCTTAAAAAGAGCATCTCCTTTCTTAGCAGAGCCATTAATTTGGAGAGTTTCAATAATATATTTATTATCTTCATGATGATTCAAGAAAAATATCGAGAAACATATAAATAAAACTACAAAACCAATAAAAATCTTTTTCAAGAATTCTCTTTTATGATCTCTTTCTGCTGCAGATGATGAAGATGTTGACACAAAAAATAGTCTCTATGTAACAATTGTGAATAAGAAATTAAAAAAAAGCAAAAAAATGATCGAGCCTCTTCTATGTGGGATTGTTTTGGGGTTAGTTCCAATAACTCTTCTTGGATTATTCGTAAGTGCATGGAATCAATACAGAAGAGGTTCTGGAATGTTGGACCTTGATTAAAAATGTTAATCTTGACTGTCCATAATCTCTAACATCTATAATTTCCCATAAATTACTTTTTTTAATATACAGGTTTGGAGAATGTTCACAAATAACTATTGAATCTTTTTTCAAAAAATTACAATTAAATATTTGAATTAAAACTAATTCATGGAAATTGACATCATATGGCGGGTCTAGATAAACAAAATCAAATTTTAATTTATTTAAATCCATATTTTTTGATGATAAGTTTCTCTCGTAATTTGGCTTTGTCCAGTTCAAAACATCTTTACAAATAACATCAATATCATTTTTTCTTACATCCATATCCTGCAACGAAAGTAGATTTTTTAAACAAATTTTTGAGTTGTTTTTGTTTTTTTCAATTGCAATAATTTTTCTTGCACCATGATTATATGCTTCACAAGATATGGCCCCAGTTCCACTAAATAAGTCTAACCAGTTACTATTTTCAACTCTATTATTCAATATATTAAATATAGCCTCCCTAACTCTTAAAGTTGTAGGTCTTGTGGAAATATTTTTAGGACTTTGGAGTCTTTTACCTCCTATTAATCTTAAGTTTGTCTTCATCCGCAATTATGATTTATTGAATATTACTAAGCCATCTTCTCAAAAGTTTTTCTCCGGTATTACCAGATTTTTCTGGATGAAATTGACAGGCCAATAAATTATCATTCTCAATAATCGCTGTTAATTTTTCAGAACCATAATTAACCTGAGCTGCAATAATATTGAAGTCATCTGGGATTGCATGATAGGAATGTACAAAATAGACCCAATTATTTAGTTCTTCTAGCTCTAATAAAGTATTTGGTTTTGTAGGTAAAAGTTTGCACCAACCCATGTGAGGGATTCTTTGATTGACGATATTAGGTATTTTTTGTATTTTTCCGTTTAAAATTCCAAGTCCTTGAACTTTTCCTTCATCACTAGATTCAAAAAGGAGTTGAAGACCTAAACAAATGCCTAAAAAAGACTTCCCAGTATTAATCCAGTTTTTCAAATCAGTTATCAAGTCCGTATTTATAAGATTAATCATTGCAGGATCAAATGATCCTACTCCCGGAAGTATTATCGCCTTACAATCCTTTGATTCATTAAAGTTTTTAATTAATAGTATTTCTTCTCCAAGACTTTCTAGAGATTTTGTTACGGAATGAATGTTACCCATCCCATAGTCTATAAGTCCAATTTTATGCAAAGCTCTTTATTTATAAATGCTTAGTTAAAGTGCTGGAAAGAGTTGCTTTTGGTACAGCTCCAACAACAGTGTCAACTTTTTGACCTCCTTTAAAGATCATTAATGTTGGAATACTTCTAATTCCATATTGGCTAGCAACATTTGGGTTCTCATCTGTATTTAATTTAAAAACTTTAATTTTCCCTTCAAAGTCTTTTGAGATTTCTTCTACAACTGGTGCAACCATCCTACATGGGCCACACCATGGTGCCCAAAAATCGACCAATACTGGTAGATCACTTTGCAGTACATCCTTGTCAAATGAAGAATCAGTTACGGCTGGAGCTGATGACATAATTTACGTATTCCTTTTAGAAAATTTAGCAGGCAAATCTTTTAAGTGATGATTTCATTACAGATAAAATAATATAAGTAACAAAATATCTAAAAAAAGCCCGACTAATCGGGCGATTTAGTGTGTGAGGAGTATGGGGTTTCCCCCATCATTTAATAATAACTCCTAATGCGAAAATTATTCAATTAAATGCTTAATTAACTAAGTTTATATAATTTTACTCAAAATAAACTATTTACCCATCCCAATCTGCTGAGCTTTTTGATAAACTTTACCCTCTGTTAGAAGAGATGGTGCAATAACTATTTCAACCTCTTGCATTTCTTTAATGTTTTTAGCCCCAAGGGTACTCATTGAAGTTCTAATAGCACCTAATAAATTATGTGTACCATCATCCAGTAAGGCAGGTCCTTTAATTATCCTTTCTAATGATCCTGTAGACCCAACTTCTATTCTTGTACCCCTTGGCAATAAAGGACTGGGAGTAGCCATACCCCAGTGGAATCCTTTACCTGGAGCATTTGAGGATTTAGCTATTGGCGAGCCAATCATTACAGCATCTGCACCACATGCTAAACATTTACAAATATCTCCCCCCGTCACAATTCCTCCATCCCCAATAATAGGAATGTAACGACCACTTTCTTTAAAATAATTATCTCTTGCAGAACTACAATCAGCTATTGCAGTTGCTTGAGGGATTCCAATTCCTAATACACCTCTTGAAGTACATGCTGCTCCAGGGCCTATGCCAACCATTAATCCTGCAACTCCAGACTGCATAAGAAGTTTAGCAACTTCATAAGTAACACAATTGCCAGCTACAACTGGGACTTTCATAGATTTACAGAGATCTTTAATATTTAAGGTTTCTTTACCTTCCATACCAAGATGCTCAGTAGATACGACGGTTCCTTGAAGGAAAAATAAATCTATATTGGAATTATTAAGAGTTTCTTTAAATTTAATGGCCGCTTGGGGAGTCCCACTAAAGGCAGCAATACCTCCTTTTTCTTTAACCTCATTTATTCTTTTTAAAATTAATTCCTCTTTAACGGGTTCACTGTATATCTTCTGCATTAATGGAACAAAATCATTTTTCCCGACTGATGCTATTTGATTTAGTATTTTATCAGGATTTTCATATCGTGTTTGTATACCCTCCATATTAATAACACCAAGGGCACCTAATTTAGTAAGTTCTACAGCCGTATTAACATCAACAACGCTGTCCATAGCACTAGCCACAATTGGAACTTCTCTCTTTATGTCTCCTAAGAGCCATGAAGGATCAGTCAAATCGTAATCAAGTGTTCTTTTTCCAGGGACTAAAGCTATTTCATCAATGCCATAAGCCCTTCTGACTTTTTTGTTTAAACCAAGTTCAATATTCACGAAATTTTTCATTTATTCTGATTAAATTAACAACTAAAGGGGTAATAAGCCAAGGTTTATTCAAAAACAACAGATTTTTTTTTAATTTGTGTGTAAATGTGAGTATTTGGGAATTAAATATATCTTTTTTTTTATTCATTATGACAATCAGCGATTATTATTAAAGAAAGGTTTTTTGTATGTCTGATATTGTAGATTCCGGGAACTCTGGATTAAGCGAAGATAACGATCGAATTATTCAGACCGACTTAAGAAATGAGATGTCTCGTTCTTATCTCGAGTATGCAATGAGCGTCATAGTTGGTCGTGCGCTTCCAGATGCAAGGGATGGATTAAAGCCTGTTCATAGAAGAATTCTTTATGCAATGTATGAACTTGGTTTAACTAGCGGCAGGCCTTACAGAAAATGTGCAAGAGTTGTTGGGGAAGTACTTGGCAAATACCACCCCCATGGTGACACTGCTGTTTATGATGCTTTGGTTAGGATGGCTCAGGATTTTTCAATGAGGATGCCACTAATAGATGGTCATGGAAATTTTGGTTCAGTAGATAACGACCCTCCCGCAGCAATGAGATATACAGAATCTCGTCTACAGTCTCTTACAGATGAAAGTTTACTAGAGGATATTGAATCTGAAACTGTAGATTTTGCTGATAATTTTGATGGTTCTCAACAAGAGCCTACAGTTTTACCTGCAAGAATCCCTCAACTACTTTTAAATGGGTCATCTGGAATAGCCGTAGGAATGGCAACCAATATTCCACCACATAACTTAGGAGAAGTAATCAATGGGCTCAAATCAATAATCAAAACTCCTTCGATTGAAGATAAAGAACTTTTTGAAATAATTAAGGGTCCTGATTTTCCCACTGGAGGTCAGATCTTAGGAAGAGATGGCATTAGAGAAACCTTCAAAACAGGAAGAGGTTCAATAACTATGAGAGGTGTAGCAAATATTGAGCAAATCAAATCAGCTGGTAGAGCTGAAAAAGATGCAGTAATAATTACGGAACTCCCCTTTCAAACTAACAAAGCGGGTTTGATAGAAAGAATTGCAGATATGGTTAATGAAAAAAGATTAGAAGGGATTTCTGATATTAGAGATGAAAGTGATCGAGATGGTATGAGAATTGTTATCGAGTTAAAAAGAGATGCCTATCCACAAGTAGTTTTAAATAATTTATTTAAGTTAACCCCACTTCAAAATAACTTTAGTGCGAATATTCTAGCCCTCGTCAAAGGAGAGCCCACGACTCTCTCACTTAGAAAAATGTTAGATGTATTTCTAGATTTTAGAGTAGAGACAATAAGGCGAAGAACAGGATTTTTATTAAAAAAGGCAGAAGAAAGAGATCATATTGTAAAGGGTCTTTTATTAGCTTTAGGTGTGCTGGATGAAATCATCAATCTAATAAGATCAGCGAAAGATTCAACTTCAGCTCGAGAACGATTACAAACCGATCATGAATTATCTTCCACACAGGCAGACGCAATTTTACAAATGCAGTTAAGAAGATTAACAGCTCTTGAGGCCGATAAAATCAAATCAGAACATGATGAATTAACAAAAAAAATCGACCAATATCAGCAAATATTAAATAGTAATGAAAGAATTTTTGAAATTATTCTTGAAGAACTTAATAAAATAGATGAAAAATTCTCTTCTCCAAGGAAAACAGAAATATTAGATCTAGGCGGTGGATTAGATGATATTGATCTCATAGCTAATGACAGATCAGTAGTTCTATTAACTGAAGCAGGTTATTTAAAGAGGATGCCTATTAATGAGTTTGAATCTACCAGTCGTGGTTCAAGGGGTAAAGCTGGCACAAAAACCCAAGAAGATGATGACGTGAAACTATTTATAAGCTGTAACGATCATGATACTCTTTTGCTTTTCAGTGATAGAGGAGTAGCTTATGCTCTCCCAGCATATAGAGTCCCTATGAGTAGCAGAACAGCAAAAGGTACTCCATCAGTTCAACTTCTTCCAATACCAAGAGAAGAAAAGATAACTTCACTAGTTTCTGTGGATTCTTTTGTCGACGATAGTTATTTATTAATGCTAACCAAGGCTGGCTTTATTAAAAGAACTGCACTTTCTGCTTTCTCAAAAATTCGCTCAAATGGATTAATAGCAATTAATCTTGAGGATGGAGATGCCCTAACCTGGGTCAGATTATCAAAAGAAGGTGATAGTGTTTTAATTGGATCAAAAATAGGAATGGCTATTCATTTCAGACTAGATATCAATGAATTAAGGCCACTTGGTAGGACAGCAAGAGGGGTTAAATCAATGAACTTGAGAGAAGGAGACAATTTAGTTTCCATGGACGTTTTAACATCTGATTTAGTTGATCAATTGGCCAAGATTGAGGATCTTCCAAAAGAAATTGATGAAAATCTTGAAGTTAATTCTTCAGATGGTCCCTGGGTATTAATAGCCAGTGCATTTGGACTAGGAAAGAGAGTACCTGTAACTCAGTTTAGATTACAAAAAAGAGCAGGGATGGGTTTGAGAGCGATTAAATTCAGAATTAAAGATGATGTACTGGTTTGTTTGAAGGTCCTTGGCGAGGGAGAAGAATTACTTCTCGTAACAGAAAAAGGTGTAATAGTTAGAACAAACGCAGATAAAATTTCTCAGCAATCCAGAGCGGCTACTGGAGTAAAATTGCAAAGATTAGATGAAGGTGATCATTTATCAGAAGTGGTATTAGTTCCTCGTGAACAAATAGAGGGGACAGACCAACTTAGCTCAGGTGAAGAGAATGAAAAAACGAAAGGCTAATTAAATAATATGGAAATACTTGATATTTTAATTTTAGGTTCTGGTCCTGCAGCATTATGTTTAGCTTCAGAATTAGCCAGACAGGATCTAAATATAAAGGGAATATCAACTAAATCTCCAAATGAAAAATGGGAGAATACATATGGTATATGGGCATCTGAATTAGAGGAATTAGGATTAGAGTCTTTGTTATCTCACAGATGGTGTGAAACAGTTAGTTTTTTTGGGAATGGGGAAAATAAAAGGGGGGATACTCCGACAAAGCATAACTACGATTATGGTTTAATAAATCAAGACGCCTTTCAAAATGAACTTTTAAAAAAATGTAAAGGAATTGAATGGTTAAATGAAACAGCAAAAGAAATTAGAGAGAAAAATAAACTATCTGAGGTAATTTGTTTATCAGGTATAAGAATAAAGGCGAGATTAGTTATTGATGCAAGTGGTCATAAAAGTAATTTTATAAAAAGACCTGTTCAAAATGAAATCGCTCAACAAGCTGCATATGGGATTGTGGGTAGATTTTCATCGCCACCTGTTAATAAAGAACAGTTTGTTTTAATGGATTTTCGTCCAAATCATTTAAACAATGAAGAAAAGTTGTCGTCTCCTTCCTTTCTTTATGCAATGGATCTGGGAAATGGAACTTTTTTTGTTGAGGAAACATCATTAGCTAGTTATCCGGCATTATCGCAAGAAAATCTAAAAGAAAGACTTTTTAAAAGACTGAATAGTAAGGGTATTAAGGTAAATGAAATTTTTCATGAAGAGAAATGCCTTTTCCCAATGAATTTACCCCTCCCATTTAAAAAACAATTTGTACTTGGTTTTGGAGGGGCCGCAAGTATGGTGCATCCTGCATCAGGCTACATGATCGGATCTTTATTAAGAAGGGCTCCACTCCTTGCAGAAAAATTAGCGATCTTTTTAAAAGAACCTCATCTAAGTTCTCTAGAGCTAGCAACAAAAGGTTGGGATATCCTATGGCCTTACGAGTTAACACAAAGGCACAAACTTTACCAATATGGTCTAAGAAGATTAATGAGTTTTGATGAAAGTAGATTAAGAAGTTTTTTTTCAAATTTCTTTAGATTATCTACGAATGAATGGGTAGGTTTTCTTACTAATACACTTCCACTTCCAAAACTAATTTACGTAATGAGTAAGATGTTTATAAATTCACCTTTAAAAGTAAAACTAGGAATGCTTAAGTTAAATTAGCATTTTTATTTTCGCCAATCATCAATATTAATATCTGGGAAAACATTATCCTCTTCCTCAATATCTTCAAGAAATTTTAAATTAATATTGGAATGATTTTTAATCATTCCAATTAATTCCCAGAACCTGAACAAGTGTCTTTCTATTCTCTCTTTTGCAAGTTCAGTTGTAGTTCCAGCTCTTAGGATAAAACTCCAATCAGAGGACTCAGAGAGCAGTAATTCTCTTGCTGCTTGATTGAAAAGTCTTTGAGATAAGTCATCATAAATATTTATCGAGCATAAATCAACAAAAGTCGAGCCTGCTTTTGTGATTTCGGGCACGATCCATGCATTTGCATCATTAATCCAGTAATTATGGTAACCACCTTGGCCCCAGCTTGATGGAGATGGATCACAAATCTGAAGATTTGGCTTTTGAAGTAAAAATTCTTTTAAATTTGTAAGCTTAATTGAATATTTACTAGAATTCTTTAAAATATTTTCAATAAACAAAGGTCCCTCATACCACCAATGACCAAATAACTCTGCATCAAATGGAGCTACCAATAAAGGCTTAAAGTAAGAAGATAAAGTTAATTTTTCTAATTGTTTGGATCTCGCAAGAAGATAAGCATCAGCATGTTCTGCAGCCTTCTTTTTGGCTTCATTTTCTAGGTAAAACTCCTTTTCCCCTAATGGTACGTTTTCATCAGTAATCTTATGAAACTTTAAACCCAAAGGTCTTTTAGTTGAAATACCTTTCTTTTGGAGCTTAGAGATAGGTAATTCCCACCCCAAATCTTTATGAAATTCCCTATAAACTTTATCGCCAGGGAATCCTTCCTTAGCAGACCAAACGGGCAAGGTTGACTCACTATCTCTACCGAAGAATGCGACTCCTTTTTTAGAACATATTGGGGCATATACACCATACCTAGGCCTTGGAGCAGCATTTAGGATCCCATGACCATCTAAGATTGCATATCTAATTCCAGAATTAAATAGTATTTCATCTAAATTTTCATAATATGCACATTCAGGCAACCAAATACCTAAGGGCTTAGTTCCAAAAATATTTTCATGGCTCTTAATGGCTGTTTTAATTTGTCCGTTAACAGTTTCAGGATTCTCTCTTAATATTGGTAAATATCCATGTGTAGCGGCACAAGTAAGAATATCTAAATTTCCAGATTTATTTAAAACATTAAACTTCTCAATTAAGTTTCCAGAACATTCTTGCCAATATAAGTACTTCTCATCGAGATTCTTAGTTAAAAATGCAGAGGCTTTTTTTCCCTTACCTTCTAACTCATACAAAAAATCATTCCTTGTTTTAATCCAGAGTGGGAAAGTGTCTTGAATTTGTTTATTATCTAGAAGTGATAATAATGTTGGAGACAAACTAATAGTAAGTTTTGTATTTAGAGGATTTTCTTTTTTGGAGGATTCTATTGCTTGAAGGAGTGGTATATAGCATTCCAAAATCGCCTGAAATAACCAATCCTCTTCTAAAGAGTTTTTTTCATTTTTCCTTACATAAGGAAGATGAGCATGTAAAACTATCGCTAACTGGCCTAAAACATTTTTGCTTGGGTATTGCCCATTCATATTTTTTATAATTTATGCCTAAAATTCTATAAAAAATCAAGATTAACCTTTTATAAAAGGGAAGCTTTATTCTTAATAAGAATACTTTAATAAAATAAATATTTTATTTTTTTTTCAAAATTTTAACCAATATTGTTAAGTAATAATCCTACCCTCAAATTTTAATTGAACAAAAATCTAGTCAATTTTTTTTTATTAGCTTAATATAAGTTTAAGTAATTCCGGTTTATGTCCAAAGATCCTGGAAGAATTTTGATCTTTGATACAACTCTTCGAGATGGAGAGCAATCTCCGGGTGCCAGTTTAAATCTTGAAGAAAAACTTGCTATCGCCCATCAATTAGCAAGATTGGGAGTAGATGTTATTGAGGCTGGATTCCCTTTTGCAAGTCCCGGAGATTTTAAAGCTGTTAATAAAATTGCTAGTGCTGTAGGGAAAGAAAATGGTCCCATAATATGTGGTTTAGCTAGAGCTTCAAAGAGCGACATAAAAGCATGTTATGAAGCAGTGAGTCCAGCTCCCAAGAAAAGAATACATACTTTTATTGCAACAAGTGATATACATCTAAAACATAAACTTAAAAAATCCAGAAAAGATGTTCTTCACATAGTTCCAGAAATGGTTAATTATGCAAAATCATTAGTAGATGATATCGAGTTTTCTTGTGAAGATGCCTCAAGGAGTGATCCTGATTTTTTATACGAAGTGATTCAACTAGCAATTTCTGCAGGAGCGACAACGATAAATATCCCTGATACTGTTGGATTTACAACCCCTACTGAATTTGGTAGATTAATTGCCGATATAAATAAAAATGTTCCAAATATTGATGAGGCAGTAATATCAGTTCATGGTCATAATGATTTAGGTTTAGCAGTTGCCAATTTTCTAGAGGCGGTAAAAAATGGAGCGAGACAACTAGAATGTACGATTAATGGAATTGGAGAAAGAGCAGGAAATGCCTCTCTTGAAGAATTAGTAATGGCATTGCATGTTAGGAAAAGCTTTTTTAATAGTTTTTTCAAAAGAAATCCAGATTCACCAACGCCTCTTACAGCTATAAGAACAAAAGAGCTAACAAAAACCTCTAGGCTCGTTTCCAACCTAACTGGAATGATTGTTCAACCTAATAAAGCAATTGTGGGAGCTAACGCTTTTGCACATGAGTCAGGCATTCATCAGGATGGAGTCTTAAAAAATAGACTAACTTACGAAATTATAGATGCAAAAACTGTTGGTTTGAGTGACAACAAAATATCCTTGGGAAAACTTAGTGGAAGAAGTGCAGTAAGAGCAAGATTAGAAGAGATGGGATATGACTTAAACAGGGAGGATTTGAATGATGCTTTTGCTCGTTTTAAGGATTTAGCTGATAGGAAACGAGAAATTACGGATAGAGACTTAGAAGCAATTGTTAGTGAACAAGTACAGCTTCCAGAAGCTAAATTTCAATTAAGTCTTGTACAAGTAAGTTGCGGGAACGCATCTAAACCTACAGCCACCATCACTCTTCTAAATACTGAAGATAATACTGAGGATACTGCTGTATCAATAGGGACTGGACCAGTTGATGCTGTATGCGAGGCTTTAAATAAATTAGCTAAAGTTCCTAATGAATTAATCGAATTTTCTGTAAAGTCGGTAACAGAAGGTATTGATGCGTTGGGCGAAGTAACAATAAGAATAAGAAGGGATAATAAGATTTATTCTGGTCATTCTGCTGACACGGATGTTGTTGTCGCAGCTGCAACTGCTTACGTTAATGCTTTAAATAGGCTTGTATTTTCTGAGAAAAAAAATTCAATTCACCCACAATTTGATAATTTAGAAAATTCTGAGAAAACATTTCTATCTAATCCTGCAAATTAAAATATTTCTTAGGATTATTAAGTAGCTTTAAAAACAGTCTCGTCATACTGTAGATTAATCAATTAGTTAAAGCAGTAAATAATGAGGGAAAGGGTATTTGGATATTGGACTTTAGCCTGGTTAGGATTGATTTCCAACATAATTTCTCTACCAATCATAACTTTAATAATTATATACGTACCTCCACTGAGAGCTGCAAACATTACTTTAGCCAGTAGCCTTGGCTGGCCTGCAGCGATAGTTGGTATAGTTTCATCATCTGCTCTATTAGCAGAGAGAAAATGGGGTGTTACATTGACACTAGTATCACTTTCAATGGTTATTGCTGGAACGGTACCATATTCTATTATTAGATTAATAAGGCTAAAAGAAGGTATTTTTGGAATTGGTAGTTTTACCTTTTTAATTGCTTTGCTTAGTATCATGGCCCTCTTATATTGGTGTAACCCAAAGCATAGAAGAACTATTAGGCTATAGAATATAAAATCAACTAAGAAAAAGTATTATTCTTGCTAGTTGGGTACTGAATTCTTCTATGTCTAATTCTTTTCCACACATTCAAGAATGCCCTTTTTATTAAAAAAATTTCTCCCTTAGATAAGTTGCTATCTTCTAATTGGCCATCTTTTTGACGTGAGTAGATAATTTTCGATATTGTTTCCAAAGCTTCTTTATCAGATGCATTAATATTCATAGCTCTTAGTGCTGCCTCGCATCCATCAGCAAGCATTAAAATAGCAGTTTCTCTTGACTGAGGAATAGGACCATTATATCTAAAATCATTTTCACTTATCTTGATATTTCTTTCTTTAGCCTTGTAAAAAAAATATCCCATTTTTAGAGTGCCTTGATGTTCTGGTATAAAATTTGAAATTGGTTTAGGTAGTCTATTTTTTCTTGCATATTTTAATCCTTCATCAACATGCGCCTGTAATACCTCTGCACTTCTAATAGGATCATCTATTTCGTCATGCGGATTTTTTGAACCATCCTGATTTTCGATAAACCAATTAGGTGCATGTAATTTACCAACATCATGATATAAAGCGCCAGTTTTAATTAGATCAATATCACCACCAATCATTCTTGTTGCTTCCTCTGCTAAACCACATATAAGTAAGGTATGTTCAAAAGTGCCAGGAGCTTCAAGAGACAATCTTCTAATTAGAGGTTTCTCCTTATCAGCCAATTCGAGTAATCTTGCTTTAGTTAATAATCCGAATATCGATTCAAAAATAGGAATAAATAAAATAGTAAAAAGCATTACTATTGCCAATAGCAAGGAATCAGAAAAGACATCCCCATTAGTTAAAACAAAATCTTGCTTATTAATAAGAGATATTTTATCTTTACCTATCAATATCCATTGACTAAAGAACGATCCTATGGGTACAAAAATTGATAGCTGAAGTAACTGAGCTCTACTTCTTATTCTTCCTCCAAGTAGAGATACTACTGAAGCGCAAACTAATAATATAAAAAATATATTATTATTTATAGCTACTGCTGGGTCTGGCCAACTAAAGCTTGCTATTGATACCCAAGCTAAAGCTGTTATGCTTCCCATTCCTTGAGATATTATTAATGCCGGTGGAATTATCATAGATAATGGACTTATGTTTGAAGCAAAGGCTAATTTCGTAGCTTGTACTGCTAAAAGAAGAGTAATGATCAAGAAGATCTGTCTTGAAGAAATTGTGGGATTCTCTTTTTTTGAAACTAATATCAAAATTCCTGAACTAAAAAGTATTTCAGTAAAGGTCAAAAGCCAAGAAAAAATATCTGCGGGATTTAAAGGCGAGATAAGAAGTAGTTTATAAGAAGAAATTATTGAAATTAAAATGCATACTAAAAAAATTATGAGATTATCTATTCTTGAAATTTTAATTGGTTGTTTTACAGGAAATTGACTTCGCCTCCAAAGATAAAACAGTTTTTTTAAGGTAGTTGTGATGTTGTTTTGCACAGAATATAAATAAATCTATTTGAATAATTTAAAATTATAGGCATGCTAGGTGTAAAAAGGAGATGTTTTTCTAAATGTCATTAAAATTAGACGGTAAAAAATTATCTCTTGAAATTGAAGGAAGATTATATGATTATATCTCTAGTAATAAAAAAATTGCAAAAAGAGCTCCCGGTTTAGCTGTAATAAGAATAGGTGAAGACCCTGCTAGTGGTGTTTACGTTAATAACAAGGAAAAAGCATGTTCAAGGATTGGAATTAAAAGCTTTATCTTTCATCTAAAAGATAGTGTAGAGCAAAAAGAAGTTGAACAATTAATAATCAAACTTAATTCTGATAAGGATATTGATGGAATGTTGCTACAACTTCCCATCCCAAAGAAGTTTGATGAGCAAAAACTGATCAGTCATATTAATCCAAGCAAAGATGTAGATGGATTAAATGAGATAAATATCGGCAAATTAGTGAAAAATGAGCCCGCGATGAGATCATGCACACCAGCAGGAATTATTAACTTATTAAGATCCCAAAATATTACAATTGAAGGTAAGAAAATTGTTGTTATCGGAAGAAGTTTGCTTGTTGGAAAACCCCTATCGCTTATGTTGTTGAATCTAAATGGCACGGTAACAATGACTCATTCAAAAACATTAAATTTGAATAAAGTCTGTAGAGAAGCCGATATTTTAATTGCGGCTGCAGGAAAACCCAATCTTGTAGATTCGAGTTTTGTGAAAGAAGGAGCAGTAATTATTGATGTTGGAATACATAGATTAAAAAGTTCCGATAAAAATCAAACCAGATTATGTGGAGATGTATTATTAGAAGATGTCATTTCTAAAGTATTTGCTTACACACCTGTACCAGGAGGTGTTGGACCAATGACAGTAACAATGTTACTTGTAAATACTATTTTTAGCTGGCAAAAACAATTTGGTTTATCATCAACTCTTAATGACCTTTTGCCATAAACTCCAAGATGAAAAATTTCTTTACTAAAGGTATAAAATGACTAAAGTTGTAAGTAGTATTTCTGATTTTGAAAAATATCTTAAAAACACAAAAAAGGTTGTAGAAGAAGCACTTGATTTTTCCTTGGGCCCTGAGAATCCAGAAATATTAAGAGAATCAATGAGATATTCCCTTTTAGCTGGAGGGAAAAGAATACGTCCAATTTTATGTTTAGCATCTTGCTCACTCGCTGGAGGAGAACCCTCTCTTGCTGTTCCTACTGCAGTGGCAATAGAAATGATCCATACAATGTCCTTGATTCATGATGATCTGCCCGCCATGGATAATGATGACCTGAGGAGAGGCAGGCCGACAAATCATAAAGTATATGGAGATGCAATAGCTATTCTTGCAGGCGATGCTTTATTAACCAGGGCCTTTGAAATGGTCTCTTTAAGAAGCCCTGGAGTAGATCCAAATAGATTATTAAATGTAATTGGCGAATTATCCCTAGTTGCTGGTGCACCAGGCCTAGTCGGGGGGCAAGTTGTTGATTTGGAATGCGAAGGCAAAGAAGTTGACCTTGAAACCCTAGAGTATATTCATCTTCATAAGACTGGGGCATTATTAAAGGCTTGCGTAAGAACAGGCGCGATGATCGCAGGCGCTAACGAAAAACTATTACAAGCTCTAACAACATATGCAGAGGGAATTGGTTTGGCCTTCCAAATAATAGATGATATTCTTGATTTAACTTCAAGCAGTGAAAAGCTTGGTAAAACTGCAGGCAAAGATCTTTTAGCTGACAAAACTACTTACCCTAAATTACTTGGAATGGAGGAGTCAAAGAAAAGAGCATTTAATTTAGTTGAAAAAGCAAAAAAAGCAATTGAACCTTGGGGTGAAGATGCAAAGTATTTAATATCTTTAGCAGACTTTATTACAAATAGAGACAGATAATTAGTTTTAATTTATGTCTGATTTCTTTTCCTTTTTTAATAATTCAGTTCTTTTCTGGAGCTTATTATCCTGTTTACTAGCTCAATTTTTTAAAATTGTATTCAATTTCTTTTCAACAGGAGAGATAAGATTTGGGATCATGTTCGAGACGGGTGGTATGCCTTCAAGTCATTCCGCCTTAATAACTGGTGCTACCTCTGGTATAGGTTATGAATTAGGATTTGATAGCTCAATATTCGCATTATCAGTTGCTGTAGCACTAATAGTTATGTATGACGCTAGTGGTGTTAGAAAATCAGCTGGAATTCAAGCTGCAGAAATCAATAAAATATCAAAAAAACTAGACCCTAAATCTGAATTACTTTTAAAAGAAACCCTAGGCCATACAAAAATTGAGGTCATGGTGGGGAGTTTTTTAGGACCATTAATCACTTTGCCTGGAATGTTTTTTTTAGGTTCTCCTCTCAAAATATTTGATTTGATAATAAATTAAGAATCCTTTGAAAAAATAATTTGGGTTGCATCTATAAAGTTTTTTGCTACTTCTGGAGAACTTGGCAAATGTAAGTGAATCCAACTTGCATGTAATTTTTCATCAAAAAAACCTTCATTTTTGTATTCAGTTTTCCAAGATTTAATTTTCCATGGAGAAGAAAGTTTCTTATGATGCTCAGCTTTTCTTAAATCAAGTTCAGATAAATTATTCTCAATTTCCCAATAATGAAATTCATGTCCTCTAATTAATTGATTTTGTTTAATGATCGGAGTATCTTTTAAACCCTCAATGTATCTATAACCTACTGAAAGTTTACTTTTTTTTGATCTAAAAGGCAGGATGCCACTCATTTTATGATAATTACCATTTTCATCTTTTATAAAGTCTCCTAAAATCATCATCCCTCCGCACTCTGCATATATAAATCTATTTTTGCGGAATTTCCTTAACGAATTTAAACTTTTTTTAGAATTACTTATATGATCAGCATATTTTTCAGGGAACCCACCAGGAATAATTAAAGAAGAAGCCTCATTAGGAATTTCTTCATCATCATAAATACTCCATGAAATCAATGGTATGCCTATTTCACTCAAAAACTCCTTAGTTTCAGGGTATTGAAAATGAAAGATTTTATCTTCTGCAATGGCGATGGGTTTACTTTTGTCTATTATAAAATCTTCAAAACTGACAGAATTCAATATTTTCTTTTGAGGAGATTTTAGGAATTTAATAAGAGAAAACACATCAAGATTTCTTTCGGCGAAATTTGCAAAATATTCAACATCAATTTCTTTATCATTATCCAATGGAGATATCAAACCTAAATTAGCTTTGTTTAAAGTTATTTTTGAATCAGATGGTAAAAAACCAAGAATTTCGAAATCTTCATTTTTAAAAACTTCTTTGATTAATTTTTTATGTCTATCTGAATTAACGTTGTTAAATATAATTCCTGCTATTGATAACTTACTATCGAAGTCTCTAAAACCTCGAACAGTCGCCAAAAGAGAAGCTACTTGACCTCTGGCATTAACAATAAAAATTACTGGAGCATTGAGAAGTTTAGAGATATTTGCTGTACTGGAATAGGTTGTTGCCCCTAATCCATCAAATAGACCCATTGCTCCTTCAATTAATGAGAATTCATATTTCAAAGAATGTTTAAAAAAGCTTGCTTGAACCCATTCCTCACCACTTAAAAAAATATCTAAATTCCTACAAATAGGTTGGCCAATTGAACTAAGTTGTTGTTGATCAAGATAATCTGGGCCAACCTTGAAAGTTTGTATCTTTATACCTTTTGAGAACGCCCAACAAGATATCAAAAGCGATAAAGTAGTTTTACCACTATCACTTGAAGGAGAAGATATTACACAAGGCATTTATTAGTTATTAAAACCATTAAATATTTGAAGGGCTATTTTAATAGAATTTTCGAAAAGAGGACTTGTATTACCTCTACTACTTCCCAATAATTTACTAACATCATACTCTGATGTAGAAAAAGAATTTGGAACAACTTGTTCTATTAATTCCATATTAGCCATTCCCCCTGCTTCAAGTCTCATACATTCCACTGATTCACAGCCTAGTATTACACAAGTGTTATTTTTTTGAACCTCACTAATTTTTGAAATCAACCTCAATCCAATAACTTGTCCTAAATGAATACTTGGATTTCCTAAAGATAAGGGATTAATTGAAGCAGAAATTATTTCGCCATTAATTCTTTCAAACTCAATTTTTGTTGATTCTTTATCCCTTTCAACACTTAGAAAAGACCAACCAAGTTTATCGCAAATCCATGAAATCAAAAACAAAGATTGAATTATATGATCTCCTGCGATATCAATGTCAATATCCGTAATATGATCTAAAATTGGTCTCCTCGAAGGCGGATCAAAAATCATTGCCAATGATTCCCTCCAATTTTTCAACCTAACCCAATTCAAATCATTAATAGCTTTATTTGAATTATTTAATTGATCTAAAACTTTTAAACATCTGTTAGGCGATCCAAGAGCAGTATCAATTATTAACCTTAGACCATAATTAGTAAAATATTCGAAGATTTCAGGCGATTCATCCAAGCTTCCATTCCACCACAACCATGAAGGTAATTCATCAATAGATAATTCATTAATTATTTTTAATCCTTTATTGGATATTGAGGCTGAGTCCCCCCTAATAACAACTAAATCCCCACATATAGGTTGCAAAGCTGTAGTGTCACTTAATGGACAGAAAGCGGACACAAAAGTTTTGATATCTGAATTATTATTTAATGTTGGCGCTAGAGTGATTAATCTTCTTGGATTCAATGTACTTATTGATGATTCAAAAAATTGTCCTCTAAAGTCTTCAAAGTCTTTATTAGATAAATTTTCCTTCATCAAATTCAACAATTCTTCACTATTAAGGGAAGTAGTGATAGGAAGTCCTTGATCTAATATAAATTTTTTAGCAACTTCAATTATCTCTGGACTTAAATTTCCAGTAATTGGTCCATTTACTAATCCTTTTTGAACCAAACATTGTTCTAGCCAAGCAGGCTGCCAGACAATTAATGTAAAAGTATTTGCTCCAGTATTATCTTTATCTTCTGAAATCCATAATTTATTAAGGTAATTAGAAATATCTTGATAAGGTAGCTCTAATGGGGTTTGGAGTGTTAGTTGAGGTTTCATTTTTAAGGTCTACGCCAGAAAATATTATCTTTTGAAAGTAATTGATCAGACTCAGGAGGTCCCCACGTCATAGATTCATAATTATAAATAGGTAACTTCCAAGGAGAATTATCCATCAATTCTATTAATGGCGTATAAAGTTTCCAAGCTGCCTCAACTTCATCACTTCGAGTAAATAAGGTTGGGTCAGAAAGCATTGCATCAGCTAATAATCTTACATAGCCTTCATCTGAGGGTTCTCCAAATGATGCATCATAAGAAAATTCCATCTCAACAGGTCTTGATTTCATTCCAGAACCAGGAGATTTTACCTCAAATTTGAAAGTAGCACCTTCATTTGGCTGAATTCTAAGGATAAGTTGATTTGGGGCAGGATTTATTATTGTTGATTCAAATAAATGAACAGGAACGTCTTTAAAAGTCAAGACTATTTCTCCAAGTCTTTTAGGTAGTCTTTTCCCTGTTCTCAAATAAAAAGGGACCCCTTGCCAACGCCAGTTATCAACGAAAACTTTTGTCGCAATATAAGTTTCTGTTGTGCTATTACAATTAACACCATCTTCCTGCCTATATCCTTTAAGTCGATTTGAGATATATCCTCCATCTCCATATTGACCTCTTATGCAACAATTCCAAGGTTCATTTTCGTCAGCAAGTTTTGAAGCTTGAAGAACCTTAGCTTTTTCATTTCTTATTGCTTCTGGTTCAAACTTTCCAGGAGGTTCCATAGCAGTAACAGCAAGCATTTGAGTCATATGATTTTGAAGCATATCTCTTAAAGCACCAGAGCTTTCGTAATAACCAGCTCTATCTTCAACACCCACTGTTTCAGATGAAGTAATTTGAACACTTGATATATAATTTCTGTTCCAAATTGGTTCAAAAATAGTGTTAGCAAACCTCAAAACAAGAATATTTTGAACTGTCTCTTTACCTAAATAATGATCAATCCTATAAATCTGACTTTCTTCAGCACAACTTTGAACGATCTTATTCAATTTTTTTGCACTTGAATAATCTCTTCCAAAAGGTTTTTCAATCACTAAACGACTTTTCTTAGGGTCATCTAAAAGGCCAGCTGCTTTAAGAGCTTTACATCCGCTTGCATAGAAATTCGGAGATACTGATAAATAAAATGTTCTATTCCCATGAGTAGCTTGTGTTTTATCAATTTCATTTAATCTTTTAGAAAGCCTTACGACATGATCACTTTGTTGTAAGTCAACTGGTTCGTAGAAAAGATAATTAGAAAATTGTTCCCACTCCCTTTCTTTACCAGAAATTTGATTGGATAGCTTTACTTTCATCTTTTCTCTAAACTCATTATCAGTCCAAGGTCTTCTAGCACAACCAACTATTCCAAATTCACTAGGAATTCTTCTTTGCAAATAGAGTTCAAATAAGGCTGGTATTAATTTTCTATGAGTAAGGTCTCCACTAGCACCAAATATTACTAAGCATTGTGGAGATATGACTCTTTCCTGCCGTAAACCTAATCTTAGAGGATTACTTAAAGTTGAAGGCATATTTTTAGTATTCTTTTTTTAAAATCCTCTTTTTTTCTAAAATTAGCTACGTATTGTGTCTAAACCAAAAAGTATCTGGAGGGATAAACTTAAATTTAAATATAAAGAGTTAGTAAGTTTCTACGTGCCATCTTCCTGCTTTTTTTAGTTGAGGTCTTAATTCTGACCAATTCAAGCCTTTTTCTTCTGCCGCCTTAGTCATAGCTTCATCTATTCCAGGCTCCATACCCTTTAAGCCACAAAGATATATATGTGTCTTCTCATCTTCAATCATATCGAAAAGCTCGTTTGCTGATTCTAAAACTCTGTCTTGAATATACATTCTTCCACCTTTTGTATTTTGCTCCTCACGACTAATAGCTTTTGTATATTTAAAATTATCTGGATAATCAGTAAGATATCTTTGTAGATCTTCCTCATATAACAAATTTGCTGATTTTGGGGCACCCATAAATAACCAAGCTTTACCCTTAAAATTCCATTTATTTTTTTCTTTTTCAGTTGCTTCGAACATCCTTCTTAAATAAGCTCTCATAGGCGCTATTCCTGTCCCAGTAGCCAACATAACAATGTTTGCATCCTCTTCATCTGGGAGAAGCATTTCCTTACCTACAGGGCCTGTGATTTTTACTTTATCTCCAGGCTTAATATCGCATAAGTAAGTAGAACAAACGCCATTGATAGTTTCACCATCTTTTTCGTACTGAAGCTGTCTAACACAAAGAGAAACTGTATTTCCGTTAAAATCATCTCCATGTCTTGTACTAGCAATTGAGTAAAGTCTTAATTTATGAGGCTTTCCATTATTATCCTCTCCCGCAGGCATGATACCAATACTTTGCCCTTCAATATAATTTAAGAATGGATCACTATCTTTAAGGTCAAAAGTTATATGATTTACTCTCCCAATAGCTCCTTCTTTAAGAAGACTGTAGTTTTCGATTACGGTACCTTCAAAAGGAGTCTTTGGTCTATAGATATTTACTGGTACATCAGCATGTTTTTTCTTAACTGATGTATTAGCTGCTGCCTTTGCAACTGGAGCAGGCCTAGAGTCTGATTGTTGTTCAACAGGATTGATCTGAGATTTTTTTGGCTCTATTTCTTGTAGAGAATTTGAGGCTCTTTTACTAAAAGATTTTTGAATAAAAGAAAAAACTCCTATTACTACTGGTATATGAGCTAAGCCACCTGCGATAACTGTTGATTGTGAATACATTTTTTAGTTTTCTTTATATAAAAGATTATCAATTTGTAGTTTAATTTGTAGTGATTTTATAAAAATGGTTACGTTTTGAGATCGGAATAAATAAATAAAATTATTTTTATTTTTCGATATTTGTTGCTTTTATCTGTATAGTTACACAGAAATAATTTTTTATCTAATTAAAAAATTTATTTATGATTAATCCTCAAGAATCAGTAGATCATTCTAAAAAAAATGATTACAGGACAATTGAGCAAACGATGGAAAAACTTTCTAACGGGACAAGAAGACTTGCAGCACAACTCACTACTTCTGCAAGTTTAGATTCTTTGTGGAATGTTTTAACAGATTATGATCGACTAAATCTCTACATACCAAATCTATTGTCAAGCAAAAAAATATATCAAAAGAACAATAATGTACACCTAAAACAAGTTGGAGCTCAAGATTTCCTTGGAATGAAATTTTCAGCTGAAGTAACTATCGATTTAATTGAAGATAAAGAGCTTGGTCTTTTAAAATTCAATTTAATTAAAGGAGATTTCAGAAAATTTGAAGGTAGTTGGAAAATCCAAAATATTAAAGATACATCAAATAATTCATTAATTTACGATCTTACTGTTCAAGGTTGTCAGTGGATGCCTATAGGAATGATAGAGAAAAGACTTAAAAAAGACCTTTCAGAAAATTTGATCGCCGTCGATAAACAAGCAAAATCATTAATAAAAATCAAAAATTAGTTTAAAACTTTAAACAATAGCCCCAAGGGGATTCGAACCCCTGTCGCCTCCGTGAAAGGGAGGTGTCCTAGGCCTCTAGACGATGGGGCCAGGTAATTAGCATAACAGCTTATTAAAAATTAAGAGTAAGGCTAGCCTTTCGTCAAGTATTGTTGCTCTTTGTTTTGTCCTTGCCACACAGGAACGGTGAAATGGAAGCACGAACCTACACCAACTTCAGATACGACCCATATTCTTCCTCCATGGACTTGTACTATTCTCCTGCATACAGATAACCCAATCCCAAATCCTGAAGTTCCTTCAGAAGTCTGTGGGAGCCTAACTCTATCCAAAAAAATTCTTTTTTGTTCGCTCAAAGGAATACCGACACCTTTGTCACAAATTGTTATTTCTACCCATTGATTTGTCTTATGGATCATTGTAATTTTTATTGCCCCAGAGTCTTTAGAAAATTTAATAGCATTTTCAATTAAATTTAAAAATACTTGCCTCATTCTTCTTTGATCTGCAAATACACTTGGCAGATCAGAGGGAATATCAGTATCAATTTCAATATTCCTTAATCTCCAGAGTTTTTCTAATTCGAGTATTACTTCAGCACTAATATTACCCAAATCAATTTTTTGAGGATTAAATAATGCTTCCCATTTAGTTGTTCCGACCTCTAAAAGATCCTGAGATAAGAGTTCAATTTCTTCTAGACGTCTTTTAATCACATCTTGTAATTTTGAAATATCTATTTGTCCAAGTTTTTGACTTTGAACAGCCAAAGTAGCAGCAGTTAATGGGGTTCTTAGTTCATGCGCGACCATTCTTAATAATCTTTCCTGAGATTCTATTCTTTTTGTTAATGTCTCATTTTCTTGTCTTAAAACAAGAAGTTCGTCTTCAAGAAGAAATTCTTTTTGAGTTCTTATTGAATCAATTTTGGGTGGCTGCAAATTAATCCCTAGATTTTTTGTTAGACCTTCCTCTGTCCACCTTGGTAACCATTTCTGCAACTGAGAGAAAATATTACTTCCAGCAAATATTTGCTTTGGAGCTGGGGAAACCTTTATAAGAGCAGGAATAGCAACTAATCTATGTAATTCGAGTAATTCTGGTTGTTCTCTGGGCTCAGAAATCTGAAGAGATATCTCAAATTCACAATCATCTGATTCTAAATAAGCAATGAGGGACTTAATATCATTACTAGAAAGTTGATTTCTAGCTACTACAAGTATTAATTTTAGCTCTTTTTTATCATTCAAATGATTTCCTCTGAAGTGTTGAAAAGCTGTTAATCCTTATAAACACATTAAGATATTTATTTTTATTCTACAGATAAGCTATGAAATAAATAGGACTTATTTATATATGGATGTTATTAATCAAAAGAAAAATCTAAATTTTGGCGAAAATAATTCTCCTGAAATTAATTTGAATAGTAATTTAAAAAGATGGTTTTCAAGAAATATTGGATTATGGAAATCTAACAGAACATATTTTTTTGATGAAGTACAAAAAACTTATAATTTATGCATGAATATAAATATACAAGCTCTTGAGAATAAATCTGAATGGGAGTCGCACTATAAATTCACCTGGTATCCAGAAAAAAAATATAATTTCTTTGAGGAAAATCCCCAATATAAAGAGCGTGGAGAAATGCGTGCATTCATAAAGGGGCACCAACTTATGAGGGAAAATTTTTATTTAAGTAATGATGCAGGTATTTCAAATATTAAACAAGTTGATGAACACGAAATGATTTTTGAATCCTCTTATAAAGATTGGTATATTATTGAACATACTAGACTTGTAGATTTAGATAATTATAGATTCAGGGTTATATATTCATGGAATAAAAATAAGTTAAAAATAGTAGAGAATCATCACGAAATAAAAATTATTAAGTAAGTCTTTTTTATAGACTAATATTAAAAAGAAAAATGTTATCTTGTATTAAATATTATTAGTTAATGGATATTAATTTTTATTCAACAAGAATTCTTAAATTGTTAGGAATTAGCCTTATTCTTCCATTTATATTTATAGAGATTAATACAATAAATAGACAAATCAAAGCCGAAAATAATTTAATTGCTGCTTCTGAGAAAGACCTTTTCTTATATCGACAAATGGGTGCATCTTATCTTTGTATAGCTTCAAAAGCTGAGGTTGATTTTAAAAAAGGTCTTGGTATTGCTAGTGCTACCTTTGCAAATGTAATAATTGGCAAGCATGGAGGTGCTATTAAAGAATTAGGAAGCAAAAAACTTGACGAAAAAAAGTTATATAACGCAGGTACATTTCAGATTGTTGGAAGTGCACTTAATATTTGTCCTGAAAGCATTCCAAAGAATATAAAAAATGATTATGAAAAAAGGTTAAAGAAACTTGTAAAGGAAAGCAAAAAATAATTTTATTAAATTAATGATCATCTGAACATTGAGCTAACAGAACTTTCTTCGTGTATTCTCCAAATAGCTTCACCAAGCATATTTGCCACAGAAAGTACTTTTAACTGTGGGAAATTATCATTGACAATAACTGGTATGCTGTTAGTCACTATAACTTGTTCAAAAAGATCCTTAGTACTTAATCTTTCATAAGAAGGAGGAGAAAATACAGCATGTGAAGCACATGCAAATATTCTATTAGCCCCTTCTTTTTTTAATAAATTAGCTCCAGAACAAATCGTGCCGCCCGTGTCTATCATATCGTCTATAAGAATTGCCGTTTTACCTTTAACTTCTCCAATAACTGTAAGACTTTCAGCGATATTATGAGCTGATCTCCTTTTATCAATTATCGCCAAAGGAGCATCTTTCATTAATTTTGCGAATGCTCTTGCTCTAGCCACTCCGCCTACATCAGGAGAGACAACTACAACTTCCTCTAAATTTAAACTTTCTAAATAATCAATTAATACTGGTGAACCATAAATATGATCACAAGGTATATCAAAATAACCTTGTATTTGAGCTGAATGTAAATCCATAGCAAGAACTCTGTCAACTCCAGACTTCTCTAGTAAATTAGCAGTTAGTTTTGCAGTTATAGATTCTCTACCAGAAGTCTTTCTGTCTGCCCTTGCATATCCAAAATAAGGTATTACGGCCGTTATTTGCCTAGCAGAGGCCCTCTTACAGGCATCAACCATAATCATAAGTTCCATTAAACTATCGTTTACAGGAGCGCATGTAGGTTGTATTAGAAATACATCGCAACCTCTAATAGATTGCTGAATCTGCACATAAAGTTCTCCATCAGCAAATCTTTTAGATACTAAAGGTACATTTTTAATCCCTAAGTATGATGCAATTTCTTCAGCTAGTTTAGGATTTGTTGTTCCACTTACTAGCCTTAATCTACTATTAGTTAGATTAAAATTAGATTCTTTATTTTGCACTGCCGTGATAAAACTTGTCACGAAATTAGCACTATAAAACTATATTCTTATCGTAGTCGTTTATTAGAATTTCGCAAAAGATAATGACTAGATCTTTTCAAAAAACATATCTCTTGAGCAAAATATAAAATAAAGTCGATCAAAAATCAGAATTTATTTTTAATTCAGCCATAAAACAATTGGCATAATATTTGTCAATTAAAAAAAATTTGTATATCGTTGAATTTAGAGAATTAATAACAATTTAATTGTAAAGAATCAAAATATAATTAAAAACATGCCTATACAAAAAGTTCTTACAAAAAAATCATTAGGAGTACTTATGCATCCTTCAAGTATACCAGGAGGAAGAATATGTGGAACTTTTGGTAGGGGGGCTAAAGAGTGGATAAAAACGCTTCATAAGCATGGGATAGAATACTGGCAATTTTTACCTCTTACACCTACTGATTCTACAGGGTCTCCATATAGTTCACCATCTAGTTTTGCACTGAATCCATGGTTTCTAGATATAGATGATTTAATCGATAAAGGTTTTATTTTCATTTCTAATAAAGAAGATTTAGGACCCACAAATCAGAATAAGAATCATTTTGATTTTGATTTTGCGGATGATTTAACAAAAAAATTAGGTCACCTCCTTTTGCAAGGTTGGAGTTCCCAATCTGAAGGGAGAAAACTTGATTTTTTCAACTGGGTTAGTAAGAATTCTTGGGTTGAAGATTACGCAACATTTGTTGTTATCAGGGAAGCATTTAATATGTTGCCTTGGTGGCAATGGCCTAAAGAATTTAAAATAAAAAACAACAAGTTTTTAAAATCATGGATTAAGAAAAAAAGTGAAGAGATACTTATTAAAAAATTAATACAGTGGCATTTAGATGAGCAATGGAGCGTAATTAAAAACTTTGCAAAATCAAGGAATATTAAGTTAATAGGTGATTTACCCTTTTATGTTTCTAGGGATAGCGCAGACGTATGGAGTAATAAATCACTATTTTCAATTTTTAAAAATGGAGATTTAATCTTTCAAAGTGGTGTACCTCCTGATTATTTTTCATCAACGGGACAATTATGGGGGACCCCAACTTACTTTTGGGCAAAACATAAAAAGACTAATTTCGATTGGTGGAGAAAAAGATTTAAAAGGCAATTTGAACTTGTGGACCTATTGAGATTGGATCATTTCAGAGGTTTAGCAGGTTACTGGAGAGTTAATGGCAATTCTAAATCGGCAATTTGTGGCAAATGGATAAATTCTCCAGGTAGAACACTATTAAATAAACTAAAAAAAGATTTAAGGGATGACTATCTACCAATTATCGCGGAGGATCTCGGAGTAATAACACCAGATGTGGAGAAATTAAGGAGAAATTTTGAACTGCCCGGCATGAAAATATTGCAATTCGCTTTTGATGGCAACGAAGATAACCCGTATTTACCTAAGAATATTGAAGGAGAAAATTGGGTTGTTTATACAGGTACTCATGACAACTCTACTTCCCTATCATGGTGGGAATGTTTAGATAATGAATCCAAAACAAGAATAAAAAATGAGTATAAATTTTCAGAAAATCCTTCTTGGAGTTTAATAGAAATTGGCATGAGCACAAATGCTAATCTCTTTATCGCCCCAATACAAGATATATTATCTCTAGATGACACAAGTAGATTAAATAGACCAGGGACTACAAAAAATAACTGGAAATGGAAGTTAAATAAACCTATAGAAGAAATAGAAGACAATATTAGACTGTTTAGTGATCTAGGTAATAATTTTGGGAGAACTAGAAAATAGTGATTCATTGAAAGTTATTTATCAATGATTTTATTTTCCATATTTTGAATCTCTATAACATTTACATTTAAAACAAAGTATCTCTTTAATATAAATATAGTTAGAACTAATATAAAAAAATACAAAAGACTTCCCTGCCAACTATTTATAAGATCGAATTTGCTAACAAGAAAATCCTTTTCCCCTTTCTTAAAAATTTCTTTTTCTCTAATTGCTAATTTTATTAATGTATTTTTTTTTAAAACTAAGCATTCTTCTAATTTAATTAATATAGATCTTATAAAGGGATACTTAGGCCTAATATTTTTATTATTATTTTCAATAGAATTTATTGTTTGTTCAGGAATTTTTGAAATATGTGACAATTCTTGTATTGTTAGTTTTTGTTGGATTCTTGCTTCTTTTACTAACTTCGCAATTTCCTTATACTGATCAACTACTCCATGATTCAAGTCTTTATTCTTATTAGTTTTTTTATAGAATAAAAAATGATTTTTCAAAATATTTATAGTAGTTTAATTAATTTTAATCAAATAAAAAAATTAGTTAATTACTATTTATAAATATAAAAACTAAACTGGGGAGATAATATTCTTAACTGCACTTTTTGCAATATTCAAAGGGCTAAATGTATCTCTAATTAAACCTAAAAGTTTTTTTGCATCAGTTAATTCTAATTTATCATCTTTTAAAAGGCTTAAAAGAAGATTTTTCCTAACTTCGGATCCTTTTTTACTAACAAATAATTTCAATCCAGCATTGGCAACTGGTATTAGGTCTGAATTAATATTTTCAGAATCTTTAAATAAAATATTAAGTAAACTTTGAACTTTTTCTATTTGGATTCGACCTTTTTTATCAAAAACTACTTCTAAAAGAATTTCTAAAATCTCTTCAGAATTATCAGTGAGTAGTTTTTTCGCTATATAGGGATATGCGATTTTTAAAATTTTAAATTCGGGATCTAGTCTTAAGGCCAAACCTTCTTGACTAACAACAGCTCTTATTATCAACGCAAACCTACTGGGAACCCTAAATGGATAAGAATACATTAGTTTTGAAAATTTATCCGTTACATTTTTAAGATTAAAATTGCCAACCTCAGCACTTAGTGATCCTCCTAAAACTTCTTTTAATGGTTCAACAAGTTTTTGAAGATCTTGTTCTTTGGTTAAAAAACCTAATTTCTGAAAATCTTTTGCAAGAAGATAATATTCATCATTTATTATATGAACAATAGCTTTAATGAGAGTAAGTCTATCTGAATTTGTAATTGTATCCATCATTCCGAAATCTACATAAGCTAAATTTCCACAATCTGCATTTCCTCCTTTGAGAGCAAACATATTCCCAGGGTGTGGGTCAGCATGAAAATATCCATATTCAAATAATTGCTGAAGACCACTGATTACACAAGTTTTTATAAAAGAGGAAGGTACTAAATTATTTTCCTCCAATAAAGCCCGATCTCTTAACTTAACGCCATCAATCCAAGAGGTTGTAATAATTCTCTTAGATGAAAACTGTTTTTCCAATTTAGGTATAAAAACATTAGGGTTATCTTTGAATAAATCTGCAAACTTTAAAGCGTTTTCACCCTCTTTTTCATAGTCAATTTCATCAAAAAGTGCCTTGCCGAATTCATCTATTATTTCTCCAATTCCAACACCTATATTTAATGGTAAAAATGGTGACGAAAAAGTTGCTAAAAACCTTAATATTACAATATCTCTTCTTATAAGAAAGTACAAATTTGGCCTCTGTACTTTCACAGCTACATAAGTATTATTTTTTGTTTTAGTTTTATAAACCATACCTAAACTTGCTGAAGCGATAGGACTATCAGGGAACTCATCAAATAATTCATTAGGTGACGCCCCAAGTTCCTCTTCAATAATTTTTAAAGCAATTTTGTGATCAAATGCTGGGAGATTATCCTGTAAGTTTGTAAGTTCTGTCAGCCAATCTTGTCTAACAAGATCTGGTCTAGTTGAAAGTGCCTGGCCTAATTTTATAAAACATGGACCTAAATCTTTTATTACATCGAAAAGATATTTTGACAGATTTTTTTGTACATTTTTATTTTTACTGTTACCTTGAAAAAGTATTCTTAAAAAAAGAAAAATAAAAGTTAAAAGGATATATAAAACTCTTGGGATGAAAATCCATGGTCTCAAAATTAACCAAATCAAGTCACCTTTTACTGAATATTTCGAATAAGATCTTGTCATTAAAGTTAAAAAATATCAAAGAAGAATTCCATTTAGTTCATTCTATATATGTCAACAATACTTTATGAGTATTTCATCTTTTCTAACTAAAAAGTTTTTAAAGTCACTTTTCTTTCCTGCTCATAACCGAGGGGCAGCTTTACCCAAGAAATTAGTGCAATTATTAAAAAATCAACCTGGGTATTGGGACTTGCCGGAACTACCAGAGATAGGTTCACCACTATCCCAAAACGGATTAATTGCCAAAACCCAAAGAGAATTCTCTGAAAAATTTGGAGCAAAACGATGTTTTTTTGGAGTCAATGGAGCCTCTGGATTAATACAATCAGCGGTAATTGCAATGGCAAAACCTGGAGAATCTATTCTGATGCCAAGAAATGTTCATATAAGTGTTATAAAAATCTGTGCGATGCAGAACATACATCCAATATTCTTTGACCTAGATTTTTCATCAGAAACCGGGCATTACAAACCAATAACAAAAAACTGGTTGAAAAATGTATTTAAGAAAATAAATTTTATTGAAAAAAAAATTGTAGGGGTAATTCTTGTAAGTCCTTCTTATCATGGTTATGCAGGAGATTTAGAGCCTTTAATAGATCTTTGTCATCAAAAAAGTCTACCTGTTTTGGTTGATGAAGCCCATGGTTCTTATTTCCTTTTTTGTGAAAACCTTAACCTACCAAAATCCGCTTTAATATCAAACGCTGATTTAGTCGTTCACTCATTGCATAAATCGCTAAATGGTTTAACTCAAACTGCTGCACTTTGGTACAAAGGGAATCTAGTAAATGAGCAAAATTTAATCAAGAGTATTAATTTGTTGCAAACTACTAGTCCAAGTTCCTTATTACTTTCATCTTGTGAAGAGTCTATTAAAGACTGGCTTAATAAAAAAAGTTTATCAAAATATCAAAAAAGAATTTTAGAGGCAAAAACTATCTACAAAAAATTAATCCAAAAGAATATTCCTCTTATAGAAACCCAAGATCCATTAAAAATAGTATTGAATACCTCTAAGGCTGGAATTGATGGTTTTACTGCTGATAAATTTTTTTATAAAAATGGTCTTATTGCTGAATTACCCGAAATGATGACTCTAACTTTTTGCTTGGGATTTGCGAATCAAAAAGATTTTATTAATATATTTGAAAAGTTATGGAATAAATTACTATTAAATTCTAAAAAATCAAAAAGTTTAGAAGTGCTCCAATCGCCCTTTAAATTAGTTCAAGAACCTGACATTGAAATTGGAATTGCTTGGAGGAGTGAAACTAGGAGTATGCCTTTCTCGCAATCATTAAATAAAATTTCTGGAGAAATTATTTGCCCTTATCCCCCTGGGATTCCTCTACTAGTTCCTGGGGAAAAAATTGACCTCGATAGGTTTAATTGGATAAATAATCAAAGTTTATGCAACAAAGATCTGGTAAATTTTAATATAAGAGTTATATAAACATAGAAATTTGATATGAGATTAAGAAGCGGATTACTTATAGGAATATTTGGTTTAATTGTTGTTTTATTGGGAGGATGGTTTTTTACATTAGCAACAGCGTTGCTTACTTATTTAGCATTATTGGAATTTTTTAGAATGGCAGAATTTAAAGGAATAAAACCTGCCACAAAAACTACATTATTTTCATCTTTCGTTATTATAGTTTCTACTTATCTTGAGACCATAGGTTTGCTTGAAGGAGAAATATCAAATTCAATTTTGCCTATCTGTTCAGTGGGAATATGCACTTGGTTACTTTTGCAACCAAAACCTGGAACAATTTCAGATATTGCAGCTTCTATTTTTGGTTTATTCTATTTAGGTTTTTTACCTAGTTACTGGATTAAGTTAAGGGGATTAGAGTCAGTGATAATAAGTTCTAATCAAGGTTTTATTTCGTTTGAAAACTTATCAAATACTACAGGTTTAAATTTAACTTTAACTTCTTGTTTTTTGATTGTAGCTAGTGATATTGGTTCTTATTTCGTTGGGAAGTCATTTGGTAAAAAATCTCTTTCGCCAATATCTCCTAGCAAAACAATAGAAGGTTTAATTGGAGGAATATCCTGTTCAATTTTATTAGCAATATTTTTCGCATTTTTACTGAAATGGGAAAATCCATTTTTAATTGGAATTTTGTATGGAATTTTAACTTCTCTTATGGCATTAGTTGGAGATTTAATTGAATCAATGATGAAGAGAGATGCAAAAATAAAAGATTCCGGAACTTTTTTACCGGGACATGGAGGTATTCTTGACAGAATTGACAGCTATATATTCACTCCATCTGTTTTATATTACATTTTTATAATTCTCAAGTATCTAAATTAATTATTATATTTTTTATTCCAAAAAATAATCATGGATAATTTTACTAGATAATGATGGTAAATCTACATGAGGAAGATGACCACAATTTTGCAACCCTACAAAATTTAATTTATCAATGTTTCTTAAATTTTTAATCTCTTTTTTTCCAAGAATGCGATCATTTTCTCCACAAACTGCTTTAATTGGGATGTTTTGAATATATTTATGTGTTCCAGCAAACCCTCCACTTTTCGCGAATGATGCAAGTGAATTCCTCCATCCTTTACAACCTAAATGAATTGAAGCAATTTGCTCTTCCATTTCACCAACACATTCATCTGGGAAAGCAAATGCTTGCCTGCAAAGACTTTTTCTGACCTGCGGCAATCTAAGAAATGAGGCTCCAATTTGGTTAAGAGGAAAAGGAATGTTCTTAGGTTCTCCGAATAATCCGGCAGGAGATAAAAGTATAATTTTATCAATAGAATCGGGTAATTCAAAAGAAAGTTTCAAAGCTGTTGAGCCTCCCATAGAGGCACCAATAATTTTAAGATTCTTTGTTATTTGTAAGGTCTTAAGAAGATCAATTAAATATGAAATCATTTTCGAGGGGTTGTATTCATTTGTTGCACACCTAGGACTAAAACCAAACCCTAATAGATCAGGGATTATAACTTGGAAATTTCTTTTTAATGATTGATATATTCTCCTAAACTCTAAAAAACTACTATCAAAGCCATGTAGGAGAAGTATAGGTTGACCTTTTCCTCCCATAACCACAGGGAATTTCAAAGAGTTCCAGTTCTCATTGAGTTTGATCCACTTGACATCATTTGCTAAATAAAGACCTAATGGATCTAATAGAGATATTTTGGCACGCTCAAAAAAATCAACATTCAAATCGCTAAGTTGTTCGAAATGGGTTTTAGTCAAAAAGATAATTATATTTTGATTTTTTGTTGTTCAAAATTTGCAATAACCTCAACTATATCCTGTTTATGAATTTCAAAAGGCAAGAAGTGAATCTCAGATTTATCTCGACAAGTAAAGTCTGCAATTTTCTCTAAATTGTTATTTTCAAAAACATTTATTCCAAGTTTTGCAATAGTAGTTGGTAAATTCAATTCTTTCATAAGTACCAATAATTGTTTACTTGATTGATCAGCTAATTTATTATTATTTTTCATTTCTTCTAGTCTTAATTGCAATAATAATCCAACCCCAACAATCTCACCATGTAAGAATTTATTTGGGGTTATTATCTGAGTAATTGCATTATGAATAGCATGTGCTGCAGCAGTCCTACACTTTTCTCCCCCAATTCCACCTACTAATCCTGCAGTAAGTCCACACGCTTCTATCGTATTTTTCCAAGAAAGATTATTTTCAAATTCACCCTTAAATGCTTTTGCACCATCTATTAGTAGTTGATCTCTTAAAACTCTTGATATCTGAATAGCTTGTTGAACAAGGCCATCATCAATTGTTGAACTTGTTATTGAGGATTCATACCATTTTGCCAAAGCATCCGCTATGCCGCTTGCAAGAGTTCTTGATGGAGCTGTTTGAATAAATTTATGATCATATACTAGGATTTTTGGACAAGATCCTAATGCAACATCCTTTATGAATTGGCCATTTTTTGTATAAATATTCGATAAGGCTGTCCAACCTGCACATGTAGACGCACTAAGAGGCACTGTAATACAAGGGATATTAAGACAATCTGCTATATATTTTCCAGAATCTAGAACTTTTCCACCTCCAGCTGCGATAACAGAATCATGATTATTCTTTAAGATGATGTTCTTTACTCTTGAAATGTCTTCATAACAACAATCAAATTGTAAATTAGCAGAATTAACATTAAGGTTTTGATTTTTTAAATCAATAAAAATTTTTTTTCTCAGATTATTAGTATTAATGCCTTTACCTAAAATTAATGGACTTTTAGTTAGTTTAGTAATTTGAGGTAAAGATTTTTTCCAAGCATAATTTCCCCTAAATATACTTTCTGGAGAGATTGACTGCATATTTACTTTGAATAACTAGAAATTAGCACTTGCCAACTCTTGAGGAGATTCTTCAGAAGAAATATTAATTGTAACTTTTTTATTATCATCTATATCAACTAAAGCCTTATCTCCATCTTTTATTCTCCCAGAAAGAACTTCTTCCGCCAAACTATCCTCTAATAAGCGCATAACGGCTCTTCTTAAAGGTCTTGCTCCATAAGAAGGATTATAACCTTCTTCAACAAGTCTTTCTTTGAAAGCATCTGTTACATTTAATTTAATGCCCTTGTCTTGTAATCTTGCAAAAACCTCTCGCAACATTATTTCAGCAATTTCTTTAACCTCATTTTTAGTTAGTTGCCTGAATACAATTATTTCATCAAGTCTATTTAAAAATTCAGGTCTAAAGTATTGCTTTAGTTCTTCGTTAACTAAAGATTTTATTCTATTGTATTGGCTATCTTCAACAGAATCACCTGAAAATTCAAATCCTAAACCGCCTCCGCCTTTCTCTATCACTTTGGAACCAATATTAGAAGTCATTATTAGCAAAGTATTTTTAAAATCTACAGTTCTACCCTTTGAATCCGTTAATCTACCATCCTCGAGCAGTTGCAATAATAAATTAAATACATCTGGATGAGCCTTTTCAACTTCATCAAATAAAACAACTGTATATGGACGTCTTCTAACTGCCTCAGTAAGCTGACCACCTTCATTAAAACCAACATAACCAGGAGGGGAACCTATAAGTTTACTAACAGTGTGTCTTTCCATAAATTCTGACATATCTAATCTAATCATTGCTTCTTCACTACCGAAGAAATATGAAGCCAAGGATTTAGTCAATTCAGTTTTACCAACTCCAGTAGGTCCTGAAAAAATGAAACTTGCGATAGGCCTATTAGGATTTTTTAATCCAACTCTTGCTCTTCTAATAGCTTTAGAAACAGACTTTACAGCTTCATCTTGTCCAATTAGTCTTTGGTGAAGTGTTTCCTCCATATTAAGTAGCTTGACTGATTCGGTTTCTGTTAGTTTTTGAACAGGTACACCTGTCCACGAAGCAACAATATGTGCTACATCTTCTTCACTTACTAGAGGGTTTTGTAAGAGTTTTGAATCGTTTTTAACAGAATTAGTATCAATATCAGATTGATCTTTAGATGTGGATTCTTTTTTATTTTCCAACACCTCTTTAATTTTTGCAGATAATTCGATCTCTTTTTCTCTTAATTGGCCAGCTTGATCAAAATTTTGATCCCTTACAGATTCTTCCTTTTGTTTTTGGATTTGCCTTAGTTCTTTATCTATTTGCTTGGCTTCAGGTGGAAGTTTAGAATTTATCAAACGAACTCTACTTCCTGCCTCATCTATAAGGTCTATAGCCTTATCAGGTAAAAATCTATCAGATATATAACGATCCCCTAGATGAGCTGCAGCCTCAAGTGCGTCATCAGTAATTTTCAGACGATGATGTTGTTCATAACGTTCTCTAAGACCTTTTAAGATTTCGATTGTATCTTCAATAGATGGCTCACCAACCATGACAGGTTGGAATCTTCTTTCGAGTGCAGCATCTCTTTCGATATGTTTTCTATATTCATCAAGAGTTGTTGCTCCAATACATTGAAGTTCTCCTCTGGCTAATGCTGGCTTCAGAATATTGGCAGCGTCTATAGCCCCTTCAGCAGCTCCGGCACCAATTAAAGTATGCACTTCATCTATGACAAGTATTACATTACCCGCAGTTTTAATTTCTTCCATTATTTTTTTTAATCTTTCTTCAAATTCTCCTCTATATTTTGTTCCAGCAACTAAAAGTCCTATATCAAGAGTTAAAACTCTTTTTTCTTCAAGGATGTCTGGAATATCTCCTATCTGTATTCTTTGAGCTAAACCTTCTGCAATAGCTGTTTTACCTACGCCTGGTTCACCAATGAGAACAGGATTATTTTTTGTTCTCCTACCTAATATTTGTATTACACGATCTATTTCTGAATGTCGGCCTACTACTGGATCTAGTTTTGATTCACTAGCTAATTTTGTTAAATTTGTTCCAAATTCATCAAGTGTAGCAGTTTTTAAATTACCCTTACTTGAATTTGTCCCAGTACCAACTTCAGCTGTTTCTCCTAACATCCTTATAACTTGAGTTCTTACTTTGGTAAGGTCAATAGTAAGATTTTCAAGAACTCTTGCAGCTACACCCTCACCTTCTCTTATTAAGCCCAGTAATAAATGTTCAGTTCCTATGTAGTTGTGCCCTAGTTGACGAGCCTCCTCAAGAGATAATTCTAAGACTCTTTTTGCCCTAGGGGTAAAAGGTATTTCAACTGCTACAAAACCTGAACCTCTACCAATTATCTTTTCCACTTCAATCCTTGAGTCTTTTAAGTTAACACCAAGTGATTTGAGTACCTTTGCTGCGACCCCTGTTCCTTCTCCAATTAAACCTAAAAGAATTTGTTCCGTTCCTACGAAATTATGGCCAAGTCGTCTAGCTTCCTCTTGGGCAAGCATAATGACTTTTATAGCTTTTTCTGTAAATCTTTCAAACATTAGAAGATTAAATTCCTATTAATAACCTACCAGCAATATGACAATTTTGTGTTCAGAATGAGCTTTTGTGAATACCTAAATGTATATTTTATTCAAGTAAAATTAAATTTTTTAGTGATATAGCAATAAATTATAGTAATTTCAAGCATTCTGGTTATCCGAACAATTAAATTTTTAAATTATTTTGTTGTTAAATTTTTTTCTTTTAGAAGAGCGTCCGAACCATCTTTATAGTAGTTTTTCCTTACACCGACAGTATGGAAATCGAAGCGGCTATAAAATTTTTGACCAATAACATTACTCCTAGATACTTCCAAAAGTAATTTTTTAAAATTTAATTTTTCACATTGTTTTATTAAATAGTTCATAAGGTAAGAGCCAAAACCCTTTCTCCTAAACTTCAGGTCTACTACAAAATAATTTATTTGAGCTTCATCTAGAACAACTTGAAAAACGCACACTCCAATAAATAAATTATCAATTAATAAACCAACGATTTTTGTACCCTGCTTTTGGAATTCACTAGACCATTGTTTTTTGGTCCATAACGAAATTGTATTTAAATCTAATTCATAACATAAATCAATATCATTATCATTTATTTGTTTAATCGATATCATTTAATAATGAATATGTATTCAAAAATCCTGATTTAAAGTCATTATAAGATATAACAACTAAGCATGACTTAAATTTTAGAGCCCTCCCATGGAAGAAAAAAAATCCTTTTTAAAACAGACAATTGACCTAGAAAGTCCAAATAAGAATATCGTACCTGTTACTACTTCCGTTGGAGGAGATGGAAAATTATCAGTTGGTGGATGTTCTATTGAAGAATTAGTTAAAAAATATGATTCTCCTCTTTATGTTTTGGATGAAATCACTTTGAGAAACTCTTGTAGAGCATATAAAAAAGCATTAGAAAAATACTACCCAGGAAAGTCTCTACCCATATATGCCTCAAAAGCAAATAGTTCCATTTTCATGAGTAACTTTGTTTCCTCAGAAGGTTTAGGACTTGATGCGGTTTCAGAAGGTGAATTGTTAACTGCTCTAAAAGGCGGGGTACCAAATGAAAAGATTGTTTTTCATGGCAACAATAAATCTGATAAAGAGATACAATTTGCAGTCAGAAATAATATAAAAATAATTGTAGATAATGACTTTGACTTAAAAAGATTAGAGACAATTTCAAATTCATTAAATCATGACTTAGAAATTATGATTCGCTTTACTCCTGGAATAGAATGCCACACACATGAATACATAAGGACAGGATCATTTGATAGCAAATTTGGTTTTGGAATTGAATATTTGAATATTTTGTTTGCCAGTATAAGAGATACTAAACATCTAAAATTAACAGGGATACATGCCCATATTGGCTCCCAGATTTTTGAACTAGAACCTCATAATGATCTTGGTGAAATTATGGTAAAGGTAATTTTAGACGCCAAAAAATTTGGCCATAATATCGAGGAACTAAATGTTGGTGGAGGGTTAGGTATTAAATATACAGAAAGTGATGATCCCCCTTCAATTGATGAATGGGTAAAAACAATTTCTAATTCTGTTGTTAAGGCTTGTCAAAAAAACAATTTAGATTTCCCCATATTAATGTGTGAACCTGGAAGATCTATTGTATCTACAGCAGGTATAACAATTTACAAAATTGGAGCCTTTAAAGAAATTCCAGGTATCAGAACATACTTATCTGTTGATGGTGGGATGAGTGATAATCCAAGACCAATAACATATCAATCAAATTATTCTGCATGTTTGGTAAGTAATCCCCATAATTTTAATTCCAAAAATAAATATACTATTGCTGGTAAGCACTGCGAATCAGGAGATGTATTATTCAAGGAGATAGAATTAGCAGATTGCAAAACAGGTGATCTAATTTGCGTTTTTGGTACTGGTGCATACAACAATTCAATGAGTTCTAACTACAACAGAATTCCAAGACCTGCTGCAATTTTAGTTTGTGATGGTGAAGCAGAGATTATTCAAAAGAGAGAAAGTCCATCTGATCTTTTAAAATATGATGTCTTACCTGATCGCTTTATTAAATAAAATTAGGTACATTTAAATTAATTTTATTTTTAATGTGAATTTCTGGGGGATTATAAATTTAAAGCTTTTATTAGATGTCTTATTTGCTGTTGGTTTTGGACTTTTATTATTTTCTAGAGTAAAAGAACAGAGGACACTTTGGCTTTTAAGAGGATATTTGTTTTTAGTCTCATCCGCATGGTTTATACAAAGATATGCCTACCTTCCATTAACATCAAAATTAATTGATGCAGTAGTCCTTGCTTGCTCTCTTTCATTGGCGATTCTTTGGCAAGGAGAGCTTAGAAGATTAATGGAATTATTAGGAACTGGTAGGTTAGCTGTTTTACTAGGAAATCCACCCAAGGAATTTAGAGCAACTTCAACAACTATTACTAAGTTAGTTGATACTGCAGGTAAACTCTCTCAAAATAGAAGAGGCGCTTTAATCGTTGTAGATTTAGGGAGTGACTTAAGGCCTGAAGATTTTTTATATTCTGGTACTAAAATTGAGGCACAATTGTCAACTGACCTTTTAATAAATCTTTTTGCAACAGACACACCCTTACATGATGGAGCAGTTCTTGTTAAAGGTAACAAAATAATATCTGCAGGTGTAATACTTCCTCTATCGAGGCAAGGAATTAGTAGATACGGCACAAGACATTTAGCCGCATTAGGAATCACAGAAAGATTTGATAGGTGTATTTGTATTGTTGTTTCTGAAGAGACAGGTACGTTATCCTTAGCGAACCAAGGCAAACTTGAAAGACCAATTACAAGCAGTAGGTTACAAGAACTTCTTGTAAATTTAATTGGTAATCAAAACTCTATAGGGACGAGTAAATCATCTTTAAGCAAAAATGCCTTATCCCAAAATACAAACCAAAGTGATAACATTATCACTGGTATTAATGATAAAGAATCCAATAAATCAGAAATCTTTAATCACAGAAAGGATTAACTAATGAGCTTAGGGAAAATAATTGATAAGGCAAATAATGACTTATTCAAGAGAATAGATAAGCAAAAAGTGCCAGAACATATAGCAATAATTATGGACGGGAATGGGAGATGGGCCACTAAAAAAGGCCTACCTAGATCATTTGGTCATAACAAGGGAGTTAGTGTATTAAAAGAGATTATTAAAGCATCAAACAAATTAGGTTGTAAGATACTTACTGTTTATGCTTTTTCAACTGAAAATTGGACAAGGCCAACTAAAGAAGTTGATTTCCTTATAAATCTTTTTACCGAAGTTTTAAAAAATGAAATTAAAGAGATACATCAAGAATCAATTAAAATAAAATTCATTGGGGATTTAACCCCTTTACCAGAGACTTTAAAAAAAACAATTTACAGTTCAGAATCTCTAACTAAAAACAATAATGCTTTTTTATTAAATGTTTGTGTCAATTACGGAGGTAGACAAGAAATAGTAAAAGTTGCGAAAGAACTAGCATTAAAATCTTCTTCTGGGGAAATAAATCCAAGTGAAGTTAATGAAGAATTATTTAATTCAGCACTATTAACTCAAGGAATTAATGATCCAGAATTACTAATAAGAACAAGTGGAGAAAAAAGGATAAGTAATTTTCTTTTATGGCAATTAGCTTATTCAGAAATTTATATATCTGACGTATTGTGGCCTGACTTCAATGAGTTCGAATTTCTTAAAGCAATAATTGATTACCAATCAAGGAATAGACGTTTCGGCGGTATAGAATCATTACCAAATGGATCTTATGAAGATTCAAAATGTACTTCCTAACAAAAAATGACTAATTCGAATAATCATTTATTAAGAGAAATTAGGTTCGATTGGAATAAAGAGGAGATATTGGAAATACTTAATATGCCTCTGATTGATTTAATGTGGGAATCACAAATCGTTCACAGAAAATATAACAAATACAACATTCAATTAGCATCATTGTTCAGCGTAAAAACTGGTGGATGTGAGGAAAATTGCTCTTATTGTAGTCAATCAATTTATAGTGCTAGTGAAATCAAAAGTCATCCACAATTTCAAGTTGAAGAGGTTTTAGCAAGGGCACAAATAGCAAAAAAAGAAGGTGCAGATAGATTTTGTATGGGTTGGGCATGGAGAGAAATTAGAGATGGCAAGTCTTTTAATGCAATGCTAGAGATGGTTAGCGGTGTAAAAGATCTAGGGATGGAAGCATGCGTTACGGCTGGAATGCTTACAGAAGAACAAGCCTCTAGACTGGCTGATGCAGGTTTGACCGCTTATAACCACAATCTTGATACTAGTCCTGAGCATTATAAAAATATTATTACGACTAGAACTTATCAAGACAGACTAGATACTATCAAAAGAGTAAGAAATGCTGGAATCAATGTTTGTTGTGGCGGAATAATAGGTTTGGGTGAAACTAATAGCGATCGAGCATCTCTTTTGGAAGTGCTTTCAAACATGAATCCGCACCCTGAAAGTGTCCCTATAAATTCATTAGTGGCTATTGAAGGTACTGGTTTAGAAGATAATCAAGAAATTGATTCTATTGAGATGATAAGGATGATTGCTACAGCTAGGATTCTTATGCCTAAAAGTAAAATAAGATTAAGTGCAGGGCGAGAAAAGCTTTCAAAAGAAGCACAAATTTTATGTTTTCAATGTGGGGCAAATTCAATTTTTTACGGAGATGAGTTACTCACTACTACAAATCCATCTTTTCAATCAGACAGAAAACTTCTTAAAGAGGTTGGAGTAACATTTAATAAAGATTTTGAAACTTGTGAAAAAACATTATCTTCTTTATGAAATCCAAAAATTATAAAATAGTTTCTCTTTATTCTTTCTTCCCATTTCAAGAAAACTTAATTCTTGATCTCAAAAATAAATTATTAAAAATGGAAAATGAATCCGATCTTTCGGGTTTATTAATTGTTGCAAGTGAGGGTATTAATGGAACTATTTGTGCTGAGAAAAATGTAATTGATGTTGTTATCAATTTACTTAACAAATATACAGATAATAGAAATTTGAATATAAAAGTAAACTTTTCAAAAAAGAAAGTCTTCAAAAAATTAAAAATAAAAATCAAGAAAGAAATAGTCACCATGGGTGTCCCTGAAATAAACCCTTCACAAGATAATGGAACCTATATTAACTCAGCTAATTGGAATAAGTTAATTAAAAATCAAAATACAATAGTCATTGACACTAGAAATCATTATGAAGTTTCTTTAGGAACATTTCAGAATTCTATCAACCCAAATACAAGAAACTTTAGCGAATTCCCCAAGTGGGTAGATGATAATTTAGATAACCACTTAGAACATAAAGAGTCTAAAAATATAGCCATGTTTTGTACCGGAGGTATCAGATGTGAAAAAGCTACTAGTCTATTGAAAAAAAAAGGGTATAAAAATATCTATCATCTGCAAGGTGGGATTCTGCAATACCTTAATGATGTAAAAGATGAAAAAAATTTATTTGAAGGTGAATGTTTTGTTTTTGATAAAAGAGTTGCTTTAGATCATAAATTAGAAAAAGGTTCCTATTCTATTTGTCATGCATGTGGAATGCCTGTTTCGATTCAAGATCAAAAAAGAATAGAGTATAGAGAGGGTATTCAATGTCATTTCTGCATAAATCAATTCAGTGATGATGATAGAAGAAGATTTGAAGAAAGGCAAAAACAGATCGATAAATTAAAACTGAAGAATCATAAAACCTATCAGGATTAATTTTCCAAAATTATGAAAGTTGAAGAATTAGAAAAATTAGCAGCTGCCATTGGATTATTAATTAAAATTCAAGTAAGAGAAACTCTTGGATTATGTTTTTTTAGAATCGTTATAGCAGAACAGAAAGATAACATCATAAAGATTTGGGCCGAAATGAAAGGTTGGACTTATTTAAATAAACAAGGTATTCAGCTTGATACCTTAAGAATCCTTAGTAAAGCTCCCGCTTTTGTTTCAGAATTAATTTGGGCAACAACTATGGCTTGGGCAATTGAAAAAAAATCAAGCAAGAAAGCAAGACTTTTAGCTATTTTTGATAGTGAAGGATATAGTAAAAAACTTGTAAGATATTTCAAGTTAATAGGCTTCAGAATTGTGAAAGAAGTTGGTTCTAGCCCGGCAGATCTTTTATTAAGATTGGTCTGGGGAGGTGCAGGTACACTTATGCACGGGGAATGTATTTCAATATTGAAAAAACTTGAAAAGAAACTCTCTTTAATAAAAAAAAGTTAACCCGCATGATAACTACTTCTAACTAAGGGGCCAGAAGATACTTTCTTGAATCCCAATTCCATAGAAAAGTGATACAAATCTTCAAATTCTGATGGATCCCAATATTTCTTAACTGCCAAATGATTTAATGAAGGCCTTAAATATTGACCAATTGTAATTTGATCACAATCTATTTTTTTAAGATCATAAATTGTATGTTTTATTTCATCCAATGTTTCCCCAAGACCTAACATAATGCCTGATTTAGTTTGAACACGAGGAGCAAAATCTTTTGACTTTTTTAGTAAGCTTAATGATTTTTTATAATTTGCTCCTCTCCTAACTTCCTTTTGAAGTCTTTCAACAGTTTCAAGATTGTGATTAAAGCAAATTGGATCTTTTTCTAAAATCATTTTCAATCTTTCGGTCTGAAGATTATTAGTTTCATTAAAATTTTTGCCCCCTCCCCATAAATCAGGAGTTAAAACCTCTATTTTTATAGTTGAATCAATTTTTCTAATCTCATCAATTGTAGATATAAATAAATTTGCACCATGATCAGGGAGATCATCTCTAGCTACAGATGTCAAAACAACATATTTCAAATTTAGTACTTTTACTGCTTCAGCGACTTGAGTACATTCATCAATATTGATAGAACTAGGTCTACCTTTATTTACCTGACAAAAAGCACAAGAACGAGAACATATCGATCCACCTAGTAAAAAAGTGGCTGTTCCTGAGGCATAACATTCTGCTCTATTTGGACATCTTGCTTCTTCACAAATAGTATGAATATTTGATTTTTTGATGAGTGTTTGTATTTTTTCGAACTCTGAAGCTTTACTAATAGGAAATTTTATCCAGGAGGGAAGTCTTAATATTTTTTCTTTCTTGATTAGATTATTGTTTTTCATTGTCTAATTTAGTTTTGTTCTTCCTTCTAAGGCTCTCGCAAGTGTAACTTCATCCACATATTCAAGTTCACTGCCCATTGGGAGGCCATATGCAATCCTGGTAACTTTAGTAAAAGGGGCTAACAATTTTCCAATATAAAGACTTGTTGTGTCTCCCTCAACACTAGGAGTTAATGCCAATATGATCTCATCTATTTCAGCTTTACTAACTCGTTCTACTAAGCTCCTTATTTCTAAAAGTTCAGGGCCAACAGAATCCATTGGAGATATTAAACCACCAATAACATGATAAACACCTTTAAATTCTCTGGCACGTTCTAAAGCAAGCAAATCTTTGGTTTCTGCTACTACGCAGATTAGTTTTTGATTTCTTTCAGTATTTCTACAAATTTCACATTCATCTTCTGAAGTCAAATTGAAGCATTTTTTACAACGACCAACATTACTATGGGCTTCTAACAGAGCCTTTGAAAAATCCCTTATTGTGCTTTCAGGTTGTTTTAAAATAAACAAAGCTAACCTTTGAGCTGTTCTTGGACCAATCCCTGGGAATTTCTCAAAATGACCAATTAATTTTGAAAGCGGTTTGGTGTAGGTAATCAAAATTAAACTATTTCTAGAAATAATTTAGACGCAAAATTCTGAATTGCCATAATTGTTTGCTTTTAATGTCTTATTATGTTTTTAGTTAGTAATTTCAAACAAAATGAAAAATATTAAATTTAACCCTTTCAAATATTTATTTTTGATTTTTTTATGTTTAACACTTAGCGCTTGTAGTGGAGGTCTCAATGCAGGATTAGAAGCTTTTCAAAGCCCTGATGGAAGATATGCGTTTTTATATCCAACGGGATGGACTAGAGTAAAAGTCGATGGAGGGCCTGAAATTATTTATCATGATTTAATCAATAGTAATGAGACATTAAGTTTAGTAATTTCTGATGTAAATAAAGAAGTTCAACTAGAGCAATTGGGGAGTCCAAGTGAAGTAGGTCAAACATTAATTGAAAAAGTCATTGCTCCCGAAGGTTCAGGCAGAGATGTAAAACTTATAAAGTCTAATAAGAGGGAGGCATCCAATCATATTTTCTATGATTTAGAGTATGTAGTAAATTTAAATGAACAGTCCAGACACGAACTAGCTACCGTTGTAATTGATAGAGGAACACTTTATACTTTGGCTGTAGGAACAAATGAAGAGAGATGGAATAAAGTTGATGGAATATTTAGTAATGTAATTGAATCATTTAACTTTCTAATATAGTTTTAGAAATTTTATACTAAATACCTACTTGAACATTCCACAAATCTGCATATATTTCGTTCTGACCTAAAAGGTTTTCATGTTTTCCACTTTCAACTATTTTACCCTTATCAATAACAATAATATTATCAGCATTTTTTATAGTGCTTAATCTATGAGCTATTACTATAGTTGTTCTTTCTTTTGTGATTTTAGATAATGATTTTTGAATTAAAGCCTCTGTTTCATTATCAACTGAGGCTGTAGCCTCATCTAATATTAATATTGGAGCATCCTTTAAAACCGCTCTTGCCAAGGCAATTCTTTGACGTTGTCCGCCTGACAGCTTTTGGCCCCTTTCTCCCACTATAGTTTTATAACCATCTGGTAATTGTTCAATAAATTTATGAGCTTCTGCGATCTTTGAAGCTTTAATGATGTCTTTAAAACTCGGGTTAATTGAGCCATAAGCAATATTTTCTTGTACACTGCCATGAAATAAATAAGTTTCTTGGCTTACTAAAGATATACACTTTCTTAAATCCCTCAAATTTATTTCTTTAATAGAAATCCCATCCAAGGTTATTGATCCATTATTACTATCATAAATCCTAAGGAGTAGTTTTATTATTGTACTTTTACCAGAACCTGTTAAACCAACAATGCCTAATGTTGAGTTATTTTCAATTTTAAAATTTATATTTTTTAAAGTTAAATCTCTTCCAGGATAATTAAAATTTACATTATTAAAAATTATCTCTCCTTTGGTATATTTAGGTTCAATTTTTATTTTTCCATCTTTTATTTTTATAGGCGTATCTATGAGATCAATTACTCTATCTATTGATGCCATAGATCTCTGAAAATCGTCTAAAACATGCCCCAAAGTAGTTAAAGGCCACAATAATCTTTGTGTAATAAACACTAAAAAACTATAAGTACCTACATCAAGTGTTTTATTCCAAGTTTGGAAACCTCCAATTAATAGAATCGCTATAAAAGCAAATAAGATTGCAAATCTTATAAGAGGGATAAAAGCAGAGGATAATTTTATTGCAGCCTTATTACTTCTTTGATAATCGAGACTTTCTTTATTTAATCTATTTAATTCCCATTTTTCTTTAGTAAAACTTTTTATGGTCAGAATTCCACTTAAATTATTATTAAGTCTTGATGCCAACAGTCCAGCTTTATTTCTAACATCTCTATATTTTGGAGCAAGCTTCCTTTGAAATTTAATTGATCCTAAAAATATTATTGGAATAGGAAAGAAAGCGAATAAAGCGATTTTAGGAGCCACAAAAATCATAGTGCCGCCAATTATTAAAACAGTTATAAATAACTGAATAATCTGATTAGCCCCTTGGTCTAGAAATCTCTCGAGTTGATTTATATCATCATTCAAAATAGATAATAGTCTTCCTGTATTATCATTTTCGAAAAAATCCATATCTAATTCCTGTATATGCTCATAAGCCTTTATTCTTAGTTTATGTTGCGATAGCTGGGCCAAATTTCTCCATAAAACCGAATATAGATATTCAAAGGAAGATTCCCCAGACCAAACAATTCCCGATGCAAATGCAAGGAAAATTAATTGTGATGGAACTTCTTTTATCCCAAAACCAGCAACCCATGAATTCTGTTCTTTAACAACAATATCCACCGCAAGACCAATTATTACAGGAGGAGCTAAATCTAATATTTTATTAATTATGGAACTAAAAAAAGCAAAAAATAGTAATTTTCGTTCTTCAATAAGATTCAAATAAAGTCTAATTATTGGATTTTTATTGTTCTTAGATCTCATAAATAGCAATTTAATTTATTCGTTATTATTTAAACTTTCTTGAGTTTCTAATTTACATCTTGTTTTTGAATCTTGATGACTTGCTGTTTGCGTAAATTCTTCGTAATAACATTCACAAGTTTGATTTGCAATTTTTTCACTATATTCCATTCCTGCTTTCATCATCTCCTCTTTGACACTTTGAAGACAAAATAATTTTATGATTGAATTTTGTTTTGTTTCGGCTAAATAATGACTATTAATAGAGTTAAGTAGAATCATAAGATTCACAAAAATAAAAAATTTATATTTGCTGGCTTTCATTCTCTATACTTAATTTCTTACTTTAATTTTTTTTAATTTATTTTTAACTTCATTATTTAGATCTCTGGGTAAATCGACCAAACTATAATCATTAAAAATCTGGATCTTACCTATTGATCTACCATTTATATTAGTTGAATTACAGATTGAGGATATAATATTTGCAACTCTAACCCCATCAAATTTACCAAAGTTAAATTTATAGGTTTCAAAAGAATCATTTTGATAATTATTTCTTCTATTTGAATTTCTCATACGATTATTACCATTTCTATTTGATCTATTTCGATCAGTATTATTTTGTTTATGAATCCAAGAATCATCTTCATTAACAAAAAATGCTTTATTACCTATTACTAAATTAATCGCCGCCATTGCAATATTTGAGTCATCCATAGAGTGTTTTTCTTTTAAATTATCTAGTACATCAATAATCAAAGCTTTATTCTCTTCATTTTCTGCTTTAGCTAAAGAACTCTCATTAACATTCTCTATAAGTTTTTCCATCCTTTTTTCATTTATTATTTTATTACTTGGTATATTAATTTCTTCAATCTTAGTTCTTGTTGAGTTTTCTAAGTTTCTTAGAAAATGTTTTTCTCTTTGATTAACAAATAAAATCGCCTCTCCTGATCTGCCTGCCCTTCCAGTTCTTCCAATTCTATGAGTATATGTTTCCTTATCAAAAGGAAAATCGTAATTAACGACAAGTTTTATCCTCTCAACGTCTAATCCTCTAGCTGCGACATCAGTTGCGACAAGGATATCAATAAATCCTTTTTTTAATCTATCTACAGTATTTTCTCTTTGATTTTGAGGTATATCTCCATTAAGTACTGCCACAGTATGACCTGAATTCTCTAAAGCTTCAGCTATTGAAGTAGTAAGTAGTTTTGTCCTCACAAAAATTATTACTCCCTCGTTATTAATTTCTAATATTCTTTTTAAAGCATCTAATTTATGATGCCTTTGCACAAATATAAATTTTTGAGAAATTAATTGAGTTTCTTTTTTGACACTTTTGATTAATATTTCGGCGGGATTATTTAGATATTTTTTTGCTATGTTTCTAATCTCACTAGGCATTGTTGCTGAAAACAATACCATCTGCTTATTTTCCGGAAGTTGATCTACTATCCATTCAATATCTTCAAGGAAACCCATATTTAACATTTCATCGGCCTCATCTAAAACAAGACAATTTATGTCTTTAATTTTAAAAGTTCCCTGCCTTATATGATCCATTATTCGGCCAGGGGTCCCAACTACTACGTCAACTTTTCTTTTCAATGCTGTAATTTGATTTCGATAATCGGTACCTCCATATATTGCAACCGTTTTAAAATTACTAGATTCAGAACTATAACTTTTAAAAGATTCTGCCACTTGAGTTGCCAGTTCTCTAGTGGGAGTCATAACTAAAACCTTGGCATTTAATTCTTTATTATCTGCAAGTTTTTCTATTAATGGTAATGCGAAAGCTGCAGTCTTTCCTGTTCCTGTTTGTGCTTGGCCTAGTAAATCTCTGCCTAACATTAGTTCCGGGATTGCAGCTTTTTGGATAGGTGTTGGATTTTTGTATCCTTTATTTCTTAACGAATTTAAGATCGATTGATTAAAACCAAAATCGAGAAATCCATTATCATTTCCTTTCGATACATCCAATGTTTGAGATTCAATTTCTGTTTTGTTCTCTAAGTTATTTAAATCAACTAGGGAAACATCTTCATTCTGAGATTTATCCTGCTCATTATCAATAGAGTTACTATCTTTTTTTAAAGCCATTTTAAATGCCCAATGATCTTCTGATTAGGCATTCAACAAATATCTAAATTTACTTAAATTGTTGACTAGCCTTGCAGAGCCGAATTATTAATCTAACATCTTGGGGTTAAAATCTTACTAATTTCTCGAAAATAAGATTTAATCTAAATAATATATATCTAAAAATTTCTTTGCTCTTGTAACAGCAGTATAAAATAACCTTCTTTCAAAATTATCTCTGCAAAAGATATTTTCATCTTCTTTTTTCAGTTTCATTTTATATTGATTTCTTCTATATTTCTGGGACCACAAAATGCTTACTTTCTCAGATTCACTTCCTTGAGATTTATGAATAGTAATGGCTATTGCTGGCTCAACATTTTCTAAATTAGATGGATCAATTAATTCAACGATTTGTTCATTATTATCATTAAATTTTCTAAAAAGATATTTTCTTTCGTTTTTTAAACCTATAAGTACACCGATATCACCATTTGACAATCCAAGTTCATTATTATTTTTTGTACACATGATTGGAACACCCTCGTTAAGAGTTTTAAGGTCATAAGGTTTTTTTTGACCAAAAATAATTTCATTCAAATATTCAACACTCCATATCCCAGAATTTTTTTCACATAAAATCAAGTGACTTTGTAAATCCAGAAATATCTTATCTAATAAATCTTTTTCATTAAGCAATAAATTATCAATGCCATCATCAAATATATATTTTTTTTTACTTAAATTTGAAGTTGAAAGATTTAACTTATTTAAGTGAATTGTAATTGAATTCAATAGATGTTTTGGAATATCTTTTTCTCTACTTTTTGAAATAGTAACTTCTTTTGATTTATTATCTTTTTCTAATTCTTTTATCTTTTGATTAAGTAAAGAATAATCATTATTAAATAATAAACTACTAATTAATGCTATATCTCCACTATTTCTATAAGTTTTCTCTAAATTTACTACACAAGATTTAATTGAACTATTTTCACAATATTCAAACAAATAATTCCAGATAGAACAGTTATTTACTGGGGACAACTGATTTTTATCTCCAACTAAAATAATCTTACAGTCCTTTGCTAGTAAACTTAAAACTGATTCAATCAAATCGATATTAACCATTGACATTTCATCAATTATGAAAATGTCAAGTTCTTTTAGTTTAAATTTCAAATTAAGAGATTTATTTTGAGAATTTAAAATCCATCTATGTAAAGTTTGAAATTCTATTTGGTCTATAAATTTGCTAAAGGAAATATTTTTTTTATCATTAAGAGCTTCTTTTAAACGAGCTGTAGCTTTACCCGTTGGGGCTGACAAACCAATATTTAAAAAGTTATCAAATCTAAGAAGTTCTAGTATTAGGTTTATTATTAGAGTTGTTTTACCTGTGCCTGGTCCTCCTTGAAGGAAAACTAAGTTTGAATATTTAAATATATTTTTAATTTGATCAATTTTTTTATCATCTTGATAAATTATCGAATTAATTAAATTATCCTTATCAATTTTTTTTAAAAATAAATTAATAACTCTTTCTATCTTTCTTGACCATTTTGCAAGGGATAATTTTCTATCAACTAATACGAATGGAGAATTAAGTGATCCTATCAAGTCAATATTTTTTAGAATATCTATATGTTTATTGGGCCAGCCATCTTCTAATATTTCAAAGATTATTACACTATTATCTACATCAAAAATAGTTTCACCGTTTTTTTCAAACTCTAATAAAATGCTTATTGTATCTTTTACGAAATTACCATATTTATTTTCATTGAATTTAAAAATACCTAAAATTAAATTATATATGTGATTATATTGGAACTTTTCAATATCGGTAGTTTTTTTAGTCATTCTAAAAAAGGTTATCTAAATAATTAATTCTCTTTAAAGGTGCATTGCTAATAAAAACACCAGGAGATATATCTTTCCAATTAGATTTTTCAAATAATTCATGATCTGGCAATCCCTTTAAAAACAAATAAATATATCCTCCTAGATGTTTATGTGGTTGATAATTTTTAAGTCGCCACTTTAATAATCTATGTAATGCTAATAAATAAAGATGAGATTGCAAGGGATAATGATGTTTAATCATTTCATTTCTCATATTTTCATAGTTATAGTTTCTTGGTAAACAATCACTATTATCACTTCCAGAAATCAAATTACTTTTCCAATCAATTATCCACCATTTACTATCTTCTAGTGTATTACCTACAGGAAAAATACAATCAATACATCCTGAATGAAAGCCTTTATTCATAATTTGAAGATCATTTATCTTATCGGCATATTCTTCACCAAATTCATATTCCTTATCTAAAAGAAAGCATTTTGATATGTCATGAGAATTTATATTTCTACCTTCATAAGATAGTGTTAAATCATATTTAACTTCCTTAATTAAGTATTCATTTGGGATATCAACTAGTTTCTTGTTTTGTAATTCACTCCCTAAAGATATATTTATAATTCTTAAAATTGCATCTTTTACTTTAAAAGCCAAAGAAGTATCGATTTGATGAAATTTCAATTCCTCAATAATTAAATCAATTAATTCTTGATTATTATCGTTTCTAAATTCAAATCTTTCTATTATTTTGTGTAAGCAAGTCCCAGCAATATTTCCTTTTGGAAATTCACTTAAGGGATTTGGATAAGAAAAATAATTAGGATAATTATTTGATTTCTTAAAATTAGATTCTTTGATAATTGATATATTATCTTCATAATCCTTATATTGATTAATAACTGCTTCTATATTTTTATCTTTACGTATCCAAGATGAATAACTTGAATAAGAAATGAATTGATCAGAATTAAATTCCTTAGATATTTTTTTATTAACGTTATCGATTCCCCAAAGATTATTATTCAAGCGGTTAATTTGGAACTTAGCGAAAATATCTTTAATTTTCTCTTTTTCTATACTATCTTCAAAATTAGACTTATAAATATTAATGTTTTCCAAATTACTAAGTAAATCATTATTTAAAATATTATTTGTATCTTCTAAATCATTAAAAACTATAAGTTTATATTTGCTCCTTGTAAGTGCTACATAAATTAACCTCTCACTCTCTTTAAATAAATCTTCTTTTTCTATTAATTTAAATTTTTCAACCTTCGCGTAATTATTAGAAATATTAATGTATATGTTTCTATCAATATTTGATTTCCAAATAGGTCCTTTAATTTTATTTGATTTATTAGAAATAATTGAGAGATATGGACATAAGACCATGTCAAATTCTAGGCCCTTACTACTATGGATGGTATAAAGATTTATACCATTTTGAAGATTATAATCTTTCGTCAAAAAATCTTCTCCAGTACAAATTCTCAAAGAAAGATCTAACTGATTCTTATACCATTTAAAAACTTTATTGAGATTAAAATCATTATTAATTAATTCTATTTCAACAATTTCTGAAAGTTGAAATAAATTTGATTTTAAATCTGAATCTTGAATAATCGAGGATGACTTGTAATTTATAAGAAGTTCATTAACAATATTTAGAAAACCTTTTTCTCTTAATTCCTTAGACCAATCAATACATTTATTAATCAAAGTTTCTAAATTATTACTAATTCCATCATCAAGTAATTCTTCTAATTTAATTTCTATAAACTTTGAAGCAGCAAGCAAGGTTATATTTTTAAAAAACCTAGGATTTAATAAACAGTCCATGAATAAAAATAATAGAGAACTTGCTTCTGTATCAAAAATATTTTGTTTATTTTGTATTTTGCATGGGAGGTTAAACTGATTTAATTTGTTTTTCAAATCTAAGCATTGCGAATTATTTAATGTAAGAATCGCAATTTTATCAATATCAATTTCTTTATTATTTAAAATAAAGTTAACTATGTAATGAGTTACAAGATCCTCTATATCATTCTCTTTTTTTGAAAATTCTACAATTTCAAATACATCCTTAAATTTAAATTCAGAATTGATATTTTCATTAATTCTAGAGGTTAATTTCCTATATTTTAATTTTGATTGTTTAAGTCCATTCTTATAAAGTTTATTAATAACATGCATTAACTTTTTTGAGGATCTATAGTTATCTGTAAGACTAAAAACTTCGATTGCATTTGATCTTGCATCTAAGTAAGTTTCAATATCTCCACCTCTAAATTTGTAGATAGCTTGTTTTGGATCACCTACACAAAGTAAAAAATGATTTTTAGTATTAAAGAATTTTTTTATTAAATTCCACTGAATATTATCTGTATCTTGAAACTCATCTACTAAGACACATTTAAATCTTTTTTGAATTTTAGATAGAGTACCACTATTACTAATTTCTGAATCTAGAAATGTATTTTCCACAGTCTTTATAAGATCATTGAAGTTAAAAATAGAAAAACTTTTCTTTAATTCAATTAATTTTATATAAGCTAATTGGGTAAATATTCTTATAAATTCAGTATAGAAACCTTCTTTTATTTTATATATTTTATCTTGCAATAAATTAAATTTAGTAAAATCTAATTTTAGATTATGTTTATTAATTTCTTTAGATATATTTTCTATATAAAAATATTTAAATAAAAGATCATCTTTAGAAATATCATATAGAAAATCAATCACATTTTTCGAATTAAGCTTTTGGTTAATCTCTTCAATCCAACAAATTATTTGATTAAACTTATCATTTCTGGGTTTTGCTGAATATATTTGACTTTTACCACCACAG
>CACGNA010000006.1 GCA_902574425.1 uncultured Prochlorococcus sp.
ATGTATTTTACCTGTTCTTCATACTGCAGGGGGATTGGTTGGTGGTGATTTACTTGAGTTTGAAGTAAATCTTGAAAAAAACTCTAAGGTTTTGTTGACTACTTCTTCAGCTCAGAAAGTATATGGATCAGTTGGAAGATCTAAAATTAATCCAAAAGGAAGTTTTTCAAAGCAAAAAAATCAAATAAATATTCTTGATAATTCTCATTTGGAATATCTCCCCCAAGAAACAATTATCTTTGCAAATGGTTTATATGATCAAAAGTTTAAAGTATCTATTTCAGAAACTTCAAGTTTTTTATTTGCTGATTTAATAAGACTTGGAAGATCTTCTTCTGGAGAGTCTATTGAAAGTGGAGTTTTTAGATCCAAATTAGAAATTATAAGAAATAATGATTTATATGATGACTGGGAATATGTTGATCAAATTGAATTATCTAAAGCTAGTTATGTAGCTAAGTCTGGTATGGATTACATGCCTGTTTTTGGATCTTTAATTTGGATTTGCGAAAAAGATTTTTCCAAATCAAAAATAAATAATCTAGTGGGAAATATAAAAAAGATTTTGCAAGAAAGCGAAAATCATTTATCTATTGGAATTCTTGAGAATGGAATCTCTGTAAGATTCCTGGGGAGTTCTTCTCAACATGCTAGGAAATGTTTTTTTTGTATTTGGAAACAAATTAGGTCTGTTTGTGGATTTTGTGAGCCAAAATATCAAGGTGTATGGCCTTTACAAGATTCTATGAATTATTAATTATGTTCAGAGAGAACCTTTTTTAAGAATTTATAGATTAATTTTTTATTATGCATCTTTCCCCTCAAGAAAAGGATAAATTATTGATTTTTTCTGCTGCGCTCTTAGCTGAAAGAAGACTTAAGCGAGGTCTGAAGCTAAATTATCCTGAAACAATTGCTTTTTTAAGTTTTCAAGTTCTTGAAGGAGCTAGAGATGGGAAAAGTGTAAGTCGATTAATGTCAGAGGGAACTACCTGGCTTTCGAGATCACAAGTTATGGAGGGCATTCCTGAAATGGTGGATGAGGTCCAAATAGAAGCGGTTTTTCCTGATGGGACCAAATTAGTTACTATTCACAATCCGATTAATTAGTTATGAGTAATTTAATTCCTGGTGAAATAATTCCAGAACAAGGTGAAATCGAATTAAACCTTGGTAAGGAAGTCAAAACAGTAACCGTTTCAAATTCTGGAGATAGACCTGTTCAAGTTGGATCTCATTATCATTTTTTTGAAGCTAATAAGGCGTTAATTTTTGATCGAGAAATAACACTTGGTATGCGTCTTGATATTCCTGCAGGAACAGCAATTAGATTTGAACCAGGAGATTCAACAGATGTCAAATTAGTTCCATATTCAGGTTTTAGAAATGCATATGGTTTTAATTCATTAGTTAACGGTTCTTTAGATATTTAACATTATGTCCTACAAAATTGACAGAAAAACTTATGCTCAAACTTACGGACCCACCACAGGGGATAGAGTAAGGCTTGCAGATACCCAACTATTCATTGAAGTAGAGAAGGATTTAACTACTTATGGAGATGAAGTTAAATTTGGAGGCGGTAAAGTTATTCGAGATGGGATGGGACAGTCTCAAGTAACAAGAGGAGATGGGGCTGTTGATACCGTAATAACTAATGCTTTGATTGTAGATTGGTGGGGAATAATTAAGGCGGATGTAGGCCTAAAGGATGGAAAGATTTTTGAAATCGGAAAAGCTGGTAATCCTGATATCCAAGATAAAGTTAATATTATTATTGGCGCCTCAACAGAAGTAATAGCAGGAGAGGGTTATATTCTTACTGCAGGATCAATAGATACCCATATACACTTTATATGTCCCCAACAAATTGAGACGGCATTAGCTTCAGGTATTACCACAATGCTTGGGGGAGGAACCGGACCTGCAACCGGCACAAATGCCACAACCTGCACTCCTGGATCTTTTCACATTTCTCGCATGCTTCAATCGGCAGAAGCCTTCCCAATGAATTTAGGTTTTTTTGGTAAAGGTAATTCAACAAACGAGAGAAATCTTATTGATCAAGTTGAAGCTGGTGCATGCGGGTTAAAGCTTCATGAGGATTGGGGGACGACTCCATCAACAATAAATTCTTGTCTTAATATTGCAGATAAGCTTGATGTTCAGGTTTGTATTCATACTGACACTCTAAATGAGGCAGGCTTCGTTGAAGATACTATAAACGCTATTGCAGGAAGGACAATTCATACTTTTCATACAGAGGGAGCAGGTGGTGGGCATGCGCCTGATATTATAAAAATTTGTGGAGAAAAAAACGTTCTTCCAAGTAGTACTAATCCAACAAGACCCTATACGACAAACACCTTAGAGGAACATCTTGACATGTTAATGGTTTGTCATCATTTAGATTCTAAAATTCCAGAAGATATTGCATTCGCTGAATCAAGGATTAGAAGAGAGACTATTGCAGCGGAGGATATCCTACATGATATGGGCGCATTCTCAATTATCGCTAGTGACTCTCAGGCTATGGGAAGAGTTGGTGAAGTAATAACAAGAACTTTTCAAACTGCTCATAAAATGAAAGTACAAAGAGGTCCTCTATCACAGGATTCTGATAGGAACGATAATTACAGAGTTAAGAGATATATTTCTAAAGTTACAATTAACCCTGCAATAGCCCATGGTATTAATAAATATGTTGGTTCAATTGAAAAGGGTAAAATTGCAGATTTAGTATTGTGGAAACCTTCCTTTTTTGCAGTAAAGCCTGAATTGGTTGTTAAAGGAGGCTCTATAGTTTGGTCTCAAATGGGTGATGCAAATGCTTCAATCCCAACTCCTGGTCCCGTTTATGGTAGACCGATGTTTGCAAATTTTGGTCAATCTCTTATTAATAGTTCTTTCACCTTTTTAAGTAAAAATTCAATAGATCATGATATTCCTAAAAAGTTAGGATTACAAAAAAAATGTATTGCTGTAGAAAATACAAGAAATATCAATAAATCACACTTAAAACTTAATAGCAAACTGCCAAATATTTCAGTTGATCCAGAAACCTACGAGGTTTTTTCTGATGGGGAACTCCTTACTTGTGAACCACTTGAAGAAGTCCCAATGGCTCAGAGGTACTTTTTGCTTTAGAAGTTTTTAATTAGTTCTTTCTCACTTGTCTTTATATCTTTTGACCCTGCTATGGCTAAATCCTCTTGCAGTTTGTTCTCACAGGAGAGAACTCTAGACCAACTTGGTAACTGCTGTGTGGTAGGGCAAGCTAGGTAATCTTCTGTAGCAGGTCTCAATAGTTTCGCAAATTTTTGTACTGATAGTTCTTCTTCATGTCTATCATATGGAAGTTGATTAACTGCTGAATCTAATCCAAATTGTTTTACCCGATCTTCTCCCACTCTTTTATAAAGAACTTCTAAAGTTGCAAGTTGAGTGCTAGTTAAGGTCTCTGCTTGATGCTCCATAAGACCTCTTAACACACTCGAAAGGATTTCAGTACACATCTTTTGCAATCCTTCTCTAGAAGAATCACCAATATTCTTATGTTTATGATCAAACAAACCTAGGTCAACTTGGGCTATCTTGGAGGTTCTTACGTTTCTATAAACTTCTGATAATAAACCTATTTCTAAACCCCAGTCACAAGGTATTCTTAAATTCATAGCAAGGTCTTTAGTAAAAGCAAACTCACCTGCTAATGGATATCTAAATGATTGCAGATATTGTAAAAAAGGACCCTTCCCAACTAACTGCTCCAGACTTGCTAATAGAGGACCAACAAATAATCTTGTTGCCCTACCTTGTAATTGGTTTGTTTCTAAAGATAATCTACTATAAAAGGCTTTTACATAAGATATTCCATATGATTCATCGAGAAGTGGGAGTATCATTCTTGAAGGATACGAAGGACTAAAAGTTCTTATGTCAGCATCAAAAAGAGCCACTACCTCTGATTTTCTAGTCGCAACGCCTATGCCCTGCCAGACAGCCCATCCTTTGCCAGGAGTTCCTAATAATTCTAGGCCATTTTTTTCTTGGTTTTTTAACAGCTCTATTACATAAGGAGAATTAGTCCATTGCACATGAACGGGGAATGGCATTGAGTTAAAAAATGACTTTGCTGCTTTAACTTGCTCATCAGTTTTTGCAGAGAGAGCTATAACTAATTCGTTTAATCCTGAAAGGTTTTTTAAAACTTCTCTTATATCTTTTAATGCCGGACGTTCAAATTCTTCATATAAGCAAGGAATTAATATACTAGTTGTTCTTTTTTTTAGATTTTTGTTTAATTCTTTGAGTAGATCGCTAGTTACACCATATTCATGTATTGTTGTGATTAACCCTTGTTGAAAGTCCATTTTCTAATTGATGTGCAGAATAGTGTTAATACTTCGATGATTTTTTCAAAGTGAAGCAAATTGATTCAGAGAAAAAATTAGATAGATTAAAGCTTAATAAATTGTTGAAAACAATTTATTCAAATAATACTACAGAAGAAATTAATTTTATTTCAAATCAATTATTGCAGATTTTAGATAATTTCTCAGAGAAATCTGCTTATGAAGAAATAAGCAATAAAGAAAGGTGGGATGAATCTCATTCGGTTTTAATAACTTATGCAGATAGTATTTATAAAAATGGTGAACCAACATTAATTACTCTTGGAGATTTGTTGAGCAAACACTTTGGCAGTCTTTCTAAAGTTGTACATATTCTCCCTTTTCTCAAATCCACAAGTGATGGAGGATTTGCAGTCTCTAGTTATGATTCCCTTGAAGAAAAATTTGGTTGTTGGGATGATCTAAAAAGTATTTCTAAAAATCATGTCTTGATGGCTGACTTGGTACTTAACCATGTTTCATCCTCTCATCCCTGGGTTCAACAATTTATTAAATCCCAAGAACCAGGAATATCAAATGTTTTTTCCCCAGAACAAAATCTTGACTGGTCAAATGTAGTTAGACCAAGAAGTTCTTCCTTGTTTTCTCAAATAAATACCCAAGATGGTCCTAAGCAAGTTTGGACAACTTTTGGTCCAGATCAAATTGATTTGAATTGGCATAATCCCAAAATGACACTTGAGTTCCTAAATTTAATTATTTCTTATTTAGCAAATGGCATTAAATGGTTAAGGCTTGATGCTGTAGGTTTTATTTGGAAGGAATCAGGAACAACTTGCCTACATTTGCCCAAGGCACATTCAATTGTAAAAATTTTAAGAATTCTTTTAAATGATCTTCTTAACGATGGAGTTTTAATAACAGAAACTAATGTCCCTCAGAAGGAAAATTTATCTTATCTTATTCCAGAAGATGAAGCCCATATGGCATATAATTTTCCATTGCCTCCTCTTCTCCTAGAAGCAATTATCACTTCAAAAGCTGATATTCTAAACTCATGGATTTTTGATTGGCCAAGATTACCTGATGATACTACTCTTTTCAATTTCACTGCATCACATGATGGTATTGGTTTAAGAGCTCTTGAGGGCCTAATGAATGAGCAGAGAATTAAAGATTTATTAATTAATTGTGAGAAAAGAGGGGGACTAGTAAGTCATAGACGTTTATCAAATGGTGTTGATAAACCTTATGAATTGAATATTAGTTGGTGGAGTGCAATGGAAGACTCGAGTAGAGATTTCAATCGATTCCAATTTGAGCGGTTTATCTTGACTCAATTATTAGTAATGGCTCTAAAAGGCGTTCCTGCCTTTTATTTGCCAGCTTTACTGGCTTCAGAAAATGATATCAAAAGATTCTCTACGACAGGTCAAAGAAGAGACCTCAATAGAGAGAAATTTAAATCAGACAATCTTTTATCTGTTTTTAATAATCCTGAATCTAATGCCAATAAAAACTTAAAATATCTTTGTAATGCTATGGATGTAAGGTCAGAATCAAAACAATTTCATCCTTGTTCAGAAATGAAATGTCTGTCTAAAGGTAGAAGCGATATTGTTGTAATTAAAAGAGGTAAAGGTTCAAAATCTGTTTTTGCAATCCATAATATGACAGAAAATAAAATTAATTATCAATTGAATGATAATGATTTAACAGAAAAAATTGATAATGATTTTAATATGCGAGATTTTTTGACATCCACTAAATACAATTATAAAAATATTAGTCTTGATCCTTTTCAAGTTGTTTGGCTTGGTTCTTTATAAAATGATTGAAAATTCTACTATTTGGGTTGTGAGTGATGTTGATGGTACTTTAATGGATCACTCATATGATTTAACACCTGCAAAAGAAACTATAAAAACACTACAAAAATTATCTATACCTGTAATTCTTTGTACAAGCAAGACAGCATCTGAAGTTAAAGTTATTAGGAAGGAACTGAATTTAACGGATCCCTATATTGTTGAAAATGGCGCAGCAATATATGGTGAATCTCTTAGAAGTGTTAATGGGAAGATTATTCTTGGAAAAAAATACGAATTTCTTGAAGAAATCTTAAACTTTATTTCTAAAGAAATTAATTATAAACTTATTCCTCTTAATAATCTTACTGATCAAGAAGCAACTAAGCTCACAGGTTTAAAAGGCAACTCATTGAACTTAATGCGTGATAGACATTGGAGTATGCCTTTTTTAAACCCGCCAAGTTTTTTAGAAGAGAGAATTAATATCTGTTGTAAAAAGTTCAAAGTAGACATCTTTAAAGGAAACAGAATGAGTCACTTATTATCTTCAAATTCTAATAAAGGAAAAGCAATAAATGCCCTTAAAAAATATTCAAATAATCAAAATATTCAAATTATTGGTCTAGGTGATTCTCCAAATGATTTGCCATTACTTTTAAATTCAGATTTTAGAATTGTTATTCCTGGAATCGAAGGACCTAACTTAAATTTACTAGGTCAATTAAGAGATATGGAATTTATTTTAGCTTCTGAACCAAATGGATATGGTTGGAAAAATGAAATCAATAGATTAATAAATAAGCTTGAATTGATTTAGAAAAGTGAAAGATTTAGATATTGGTTTTCCTCTTGATAAATTTGAAAAATTAATTATTGATATTGGCTGGGAATCCTTGAATAATTGGATCAACTTTTGGGATAATCAAATAAATATTCTCTCAATTGATCAATTTTGGAATAGCAAAGTAAATGATGATTGGATTTGGGGTTTGGCTTTACCTCTTTTATCTCAGTCTTATAAATTTCATAATAAGTTTTCTGATCGAAAAATAATTGGGATCTCAGCTCTCCCTGGAACGGGCAAAACAACTTTAGGTAAATGGCTTGAAGCAATCTCGTTAAATTTAGATTTTAAAATTGCTGTTATTTCAATGGACGATTTTTATCTTCCTGCAGATGAAATGAATTTGGCAATTAATGATAATCCTTGGAATGTCTCAAGAGGTTTTCCTGGGAGTCACTCAGTAAATTTAATGTATGAAAAGTTATTAAACTGGAAAACAAATGGAGAATTAAATGTACCTGTTTTCGATAAGTCTTTAAGAAATGGCTTAGGAGATAGATCTCATTGGAGAGCAGATAATCCTGATTTATTAATTCTTGAGGGATGGTTTTTGGGAATTGAACCTTTACCTCTTGATCTTAATGATCAAAGCATGAATTCCCTAGATTTGAGCACTCATGAATCTTCTTATAGATTCAAAATACAAAAAAATTTAAAAGAATATTTAGATGTTTGGAGTTTAATAGACAATATATGGCACTTTAAGCCTTTAAAGTATGAATATATGAATATGTGGAAATTAAATCAAGAAAAAGAAATGTTCTTAAAGAAAGGAAACGCCCTTAGAGATGAGAAATTATCTAATTTCTTGAGAATGCTTAATGTATCAATACCTCAAAAAAGTTTTGATCTTATAAATTCTTATGCTGTTTTATTGATTGATCAAGAAAGAAATTTAGTTGAATCTAGATTAAATTTGTAAAAATTTATAAATTTCTTTTTTTAAGTAATTTTTTATACATTCTTAGATGCTCTAAATGTTGTTTAATTGATTTTATTTTGATACTTGGTGATGGTTGAGTTTTCTTACAAAAACGAAGGTTGTAGGATGATTGTTTTGAGATGTATTGGTCCTTCAAACTTTTTTTTAGAAAGAGTTTTATTCCCAACTGACATTCTTACTTTTAATGCCCCAGAAGATTCAAGAGTTGAAATCTGGGGAAATGAATTATATGGCCCTAAGTTGGAAGAGAGAATAAGAGTTTCTTCTGATAATGAAGATTCCTCTTTAGTTGCATAGAACCGTAGTCCTGTAATTGTCTTCGAGTCACAATTTTATACAAATAGCTATTTTTTATTGATATCATCAAACTAGTTTTTAGTTTCTTGTGACATACTAATTTTCTTCTTTCACAATATGAGGATTTGTTCCCTCTGAAGCTATTTTGGGCTTTTTAATTCTATTTGGTTTGGTCGCCTTCTTTTATCTTGGTATCAAAGGTCCGACGGATTATTCAAACTGAGTTTTATTAACAAATGGTTATTTTAAATTTTTATAACCAAATTATTTCAACTATTTTCTTATGGATTTAACAACCATTCTATTTATATTAAGTTTGCCATTCGTTTTGTTAACTGTTTACTTTGGCACAAAAAATGATTTTTACGAAAGTGAAAATTATAAAGGTGATGGCTGTGCTCACGATGTAAAAAGGTAACTTCACTAATTACCGCTAAATACACAAGTCCACTTGCTATCAAATTGCCAGACCGGTTTATATATATCTTTTGAGATTTTGTCACCTGCCTTTTTACATGTATCCAAATCCTTCATTGGAATAGAGTGTAACGAAGGACTTGTTATTCCACTTACCTCAGGTCTTCCTCCTGGTCCTTGTCTATAAGTTCCAATTACTAGCCAATAATTATTAGCCCTTAATGAATTTGAATAAAATAATAAAGAAAAACAAAATAAAAGTATTTTAATAGATTTTTGTTTCATTAATTTACATTAGAGATTACTTAATTATATTTAAATTATATTTTTTGATTTGCTACTTATACAATAGGAATTTATTTAGGTTTTTGAAATATTTAGAATTTATTTTATATGGCGTAATTCAAGGTTTAACAGAATTTATTCCAGTAAGTAGCACTGCTCATTTAAAAGTCATATCTGATCTCTTAGGAATTGATGATCCAGGCTCCTCTCTTTCTGCAATTATTCAATTTGGAAGTGTTTTAGCACTACTTTGGTATTTTAAGAATGATGTTTTTAAATTAAAAAGTAAATCTTCAAAAAGAATTTTTGATTATTTCTTACATGAACGTTTATTGAGATCTATTTTGATCGGGACTATCCCAATTATTTTTCTTGGTTTTAGTCTTAAATTATTATTTCCCTATTTTTATAATAATTTTCTTCGTTCAAATTTATCAATAGCCTTAGTTTCTTTCCTAATGGCTTTTTTTATGTACATAGCAGATCGTTCGAAAAAAGGTTCTATAAATTTAAAAAATCATAATTATACTGATAGTTTTTTGATAGGCTTTTCTCAAGCATTTGCTATTTTCCCAGGGGTCTCAAGATCTGGGATAACTATTTCTACCGCTCTTATATCAGGATGGGAAAGAGGTGATGCAGCAAAGTTCTCTTTTCTTTTAGGTATTCCCGCTATCTCTATGGCCGCAATTGTGGAGTTCATTTTTTCTTTCAATGAATTTTCCTCATTTGGTCTTTCCCATCTAATGGTGGGTTTTCTTGCGACATTTTTATCTTCTTTATTAGCTATAGATTTTTTATTAAAGTATTTTTCTTCAAATGGTTTAAAATTATTTATTTTCTATCGAATTATATTTGGTGTTGTAATTCTTCTGAATTTATAATTCATTGTGAATAAAAATTTACAATTATGTTAAGGTTTAAAAAAAATAGTGTCTAATGAATATTTTTATATCTTTTCAGCTAGGTGAAGTTGAAGTTTCAAACCTTACCATATTAGTATTAACGTTTTTTTCATCATTTACTTTCATAGCTGTCGGCATAAGCTCATATAAACTATACAAATCCCTTATAAATGATGACGATAAGTGATCGGAACGGCGGGATTTGAACCCACGACCCCCACTACCCCAAAGTGGTGCGCTACCAAACTGCGCTACGCCCCGTATTATTACTATAAGGATAAGATAGATTTAAATGTTATTCTTTATGGGATTGTTATCAGATCTCAATACACACTTATCAACTTCCCAATTAAAGTTTTCCCAAATATGATCATTTAATTTGTAATTACTCCCAGTAAAACTTCCTAACTTAACTTTTGTAGGAGAAGCAGAACAATATTGCCTGCTGCCTGTTGATGCAAGATATTGTTGATGGTAATTTTCTGCATAAAAATATGTATCAATCGTTTTTATTTCTGTTTCAATTAAACCAAAATTCTTTTTATTGAGTTCTTTTTGATATTGTTCTTTACTGGCTAATATTATTTTTTTATTATTTTCATTTTTATAATATATCGCTGACCTATATTGAGTCCCAATATCATTACCTTGACGATTTTTTTGTGTAGGGTCATGACATTCCCAAAACATTTTTAATAAATCACTTATATCTATTTCACTTTTGTCCCAGATAACTCTTACAACTTCTGAATGACCAGTTAAACCAGAACAAACTTCATAATAAGTTGGGTTGGTTTTATCACCACCAGCATAACCTACTGAAGTTGTGACAACTCCTGGAAGTTTCCAAAAACATTTTTCAGCTCCCCAGAAACAACCACATCCAAATATTATTTCATCTTCTTCTGGATTAGGATCCTTTTTGAGATCTGTTTTTAATATTCTATGAAGTGAACTAACATTATTAGTTAAAGTTTTCTCTTCTTTATTCATAATGCTTTTTAGAAATTCAAACATAACTTAATTTTTATATAATAATTTAAAAAATTAATTTTAGCTCTTAACAATTTTAGTGGCTAGCTCTCTTTCCCACAGTTTTTTATATAGCCCTGTCTCTTTTATTAAATCCTTATGATTACCTTCTTGTACTATTTCTCCTTTGTCCATTACTAAAACCCTGTCACAAGTCGCAGCAACAGATAGTTGGTGACTAATCATTAATATTGTTTTATTACTTCTTTCTCTCATTTGATCTATTATTCTTGCTGCTGTTTTATTGTCAACACTAGCTAAAGCATCATCAAGAACGATAATAGGTGAATTTATAAGCAATGCTCTTCCAAGTGCTGTTCTTTGCCTTTGTCCACCACTTAGTGTTATCCCTCTTTCTCCAACAATAGTTTTAAACTTTTTAGGAAAATTATTAATATCTTCGATCAACCCAGCCTTTTTTGCACTTTCTTTAACTAACTCCTTAGAAGCTTTGGGTTCTCCAAAACGTAGGTTTTCTGAGATTGTAGAAGTAAATAAGAATGCCTCTTGCGGAACGATTGCAATATTTTTTCTAAGATCACCTAATTTAATAGTTTTTACATCAATTTCATCTAAAAATAATTGACCGTCAGGAATTTCAATAGTTCTTCCAAGTGATTTTGCTAAAGTTGTTTTGCCACAACCTACAGGGCCAACTATTGCAATAAGTTCACCAGGATAAATTTTGAAATTGATACCATTTAATGAATTATATTTTGACCCTGAATATTTTATAGTTAAATTTTTTGCTTCTAATAATCCTTTTACCTTTCTCTTAAAAAATTTGGTGTTTTCTCCGTCTACAATTTTTGGATTATTCTGAAAGATTTCTTCAACACGATTTAAACTTACTTGACCAAGTTGAAAAGTATTCAATGTAAAACCTAAGAGTGCTGTAGGGAAAACAAGTCTTTCGACGTAAAGAATTAAAGCTACTAATCCACCTATTGAAATAAATCCACTCTCTAGTTGAAAAGACCCTAATCCTAATAAAATTAATAATGAAATTGATGAAATACCTTGAAGTAATGGGAAAAGGGTACTTGCTGTTCTTGCAAGTTTTATTGCGGAATTTCGATAAGCATTATTATATATATTAAATTCTTTAATCTCAGCATTTTCTTGTGCATAGATTTTGATAGCGCTTATGCCAGAAAGATCTTCTTGTATCAGATCACTAAGTTTTGATAATGATTCTTGTTGGGCTTTTCTTTGATTCACCATCCTACCTCCGAATAAGCTTACAATTCCAAGGATTAATGGGAATATCATTAATGCGGATATTGTTAGTATTTTATTAATCGAAAACATCGAGGGAATAGTGAGTGAATAAGCTAAAACAATGTTGCATAAACTTAAAACAGTAAAACCTAAAAGCCTTCTAATGTTTTCAACATCGCTTGTAGCCCTACTAATAATGTCTCCACTCCCTTTCTTTTGAATCCATTCTGGGTCTTGAATAAGTAAATGATCGAAAAGTTTCTGACGAAGATTTACCTCAACCTTTCTACCTATCCCAAAGACAATCTGTCTTGAAATTAATCTAATTAAACCCATACAACTTGCTAATAAGATTAACCACAATGATTTTGAAATTACAAATTCTGAAGAGAAACCATTTTGTAATTGATCAATTATATTTTTTACTTCTAGGGGTATTACAACGCTCAAAATATTTACTATCAAGAGAGCTAAAGCTCCATATAGAAATTCTTTTTTGTATGGTCTGAGGTATTTAAATATAACTTTTAATTTTAAATTTCTCATTTAATTTTGCCGATATGATTAAGATAATGTTTCATTTTTAAATATGTGAGCTAATTTTAGAAATGATTTAGTATTTATTTATGAGTAACGAACAAACTCATCCTTTGCATGCAACAGACAAGATTATTATAGATTCTCTTATCACTAAAGAAAAACCAGAAGATCTTGACTTTATTAATTTAGCCAGATTAATAAATCGTTATTCTAATTTCCCTGGAGAAATAGAAATTAAAAATGATATTGGAAAAATTTTGAAATTTTGGAAAATTACTAAAAATCAACTTTTTTCAAAAACAAAAGAAATTTGGTCACTTAGCTTCAGGCCATCCAATACAACTAAAGATTTAGTTGGGTCAGGTTTTGATACTTCAAATTGAATCTTTTCTCGATAATATTCTTCAATAAATAAATGTCTTCAAATCTATCGAACGCTGAAATACTAAATATTTTGCTAGAGGGGAGTAATCTTGAAGATTTTACTTCTAGAACGTTAATGCAAAGATGGCTTAATGATGAAATATCTGATGTTCAAACAGGAGCTTTTTTGAGCGCTTTGAGAGCTAAGGGCTGCACAGGGGTTGAGTTGTGTGCTATGGCTGAGGAACTCTTAAATGTTTGCAACTTACCATTAGCTAGACCAAATCTTTATATGGTAGATACTTGTGGAACTGGAGGTGATGGGGCTAATACATTTAATATTTCTACTGCAGTTGCATTTGTCGCAGCATCTTGTGGTGTGAAAATTGCTAAACACGGAAATAGAAGTGCTAGTGGAAAAGTTGGCTCTGCAGATGTTTTGTTGAATCTTGGTTTAAATTTAAATTGTTCATTAGAAAAAGTAATTTCTGCAGTCAATGAAATTGGAGTAACTTTTTTATTTGCCCCTGTTTGGCATAAATCTTTAATAAAACTTGCTCCTTTAAGAAAGTCCCTTGGAATAAGGACTGTTTTTAATCAACTTGGACCACTAGTAAATCCTTTAAGACCAAATGCGCAAGTGTTAGGGGTTGCCTCTGAAGATCTTTTAGAGCCTATGGGAAGTGCACTATTAAAAATGGGGATGAATAGGGCAATAGTGGTTCATGGTTTTGGTGGCCTTGATGAAGCCTCGCTTCAAGGAGAAAATAAATTAGTATTTGTCGAAAATGGTAAATTAAGATTTTCAAAAATAAATGTTTCAGATTTTAACCATGAAAATGTTCCAAACGAAAAGCTTGTAGTTACAGATAGTGACTCTAACGAGAAAATATTAAAGTCTGTTTTAAACGGTTCTGGACAAATATCACATAAAGATGTTGTTGCTTTGAACACTGCCTTAGTCCTCTGGGTGGCAGGAATTGAAGAGGATTTACATGAAGGCTTTAATAAATCTATATTTTCAATTAATCAAGGAAATCCATGGAAAACATTTTTACTCTTGAAAACTTATTTATCCTCAGATGAATCAATATCAAATTGATGATTAATCCCTACAAGAAAAATGCAAAATTGGTTTTAAGTAATGGTATTACATTCCCTGGATTTTCTTTTGGTGCTTTAGGTACTACTTTTGGCGAAATAGTTTTTAATACGGGAATGACTGGATATCAGGAAGTTATTACTGATCCAAGTTACTACGGACAAATATTAACATTTACTTATCCAGAAATTGGAAATACTGGAATTAATCCTGAAGATTCAGAATCTAGTATTAGTGTTAAAGGAATAATAGTAAGAAATTATTCATCAAATAATAGTAATTGGAGATCTCTAAAGAATTTTAATCAATGGTTAGTTGAAAAAAATATCATAGGTCTTTATGGAATTGATACAAGGGCTCTTGTCAAAATTTTAAGAACCTATGGCTCGATGAATGGAGTTCTTACCTCTGAAGATAAAACTGTAGATAGTTGTTTAAAGATAATTCATCAAACGCCAAAAATGGAGGGGTTAAATTTATCAAAAGTAATTTCAACGAAGAAAAAATATTTATGGCGTAGTCCTACAGAAACAGATTTTGATGTTAGAAAGAAATACACTAAAAAATCTAATTTATTAAAAATAGTAGCTATTGATTTTGGAATAAAAAAATCAATTTTAAACAGACTTGTTTCCCATGGTTGTGAAATTTTAGTTTTACCTTCTAGATCTTCTTTAAAAGATGTTCTATCTAATAAGCCTGATGGTATATTCTTTTCAAATGGGCCAGGCGACCCTTCTTCTGTTTCTGAAGGTATAGATTTAGCAAGATCACTTATTGAACTTGGTGAAATTCCTATGTTCGGAATTTGCCTTGGCCATCAAATATTTGGATTAGCCTTAGGAGGTTCTACTTATAAACTCCCTTTTGGACATCGTGGTTTAAATCACCCTTGTGGAAAAGATAATCAAATTGAGATAACTAGTCAGAATCATGGTTTTGCAATTGATCCTAATTCTCTCTCAAAGGACATAGTCAAAATAACTCATTACAACCTTAACGATACTACTGTTGCAGGATTGGAAGTGAATAATAAGCCAATATTTAGTGTTCAATATCATCCAGAAGCCGGTCCTGGTCCACATGATTCAGATTATTTATTTAAGAAATTTGTTTCTCTAATGTTAGAAAGATGTTGACATATTGTTTTCTTTTGATTTGATGATTACATTTGATACATTATTTTTTTGGAGGGTTTAGATCATAGAAGATTTCCAGAAGCTAACTGTTTCTCTAAGAGGAAACCTCGATATAAAAACAAATATTATTGTTTTTACTTTTAAAGGCCAACTTGATGCATTCTCAGAAAAACAATTTAAGACTTTTGTTACTAATAATTTAAGAAATGAGTTTCCATTCATAATTGATCTTACAAAAATTGATTTTCTAGATTCTTCTGGTCTTGGTGCTCTTGTTCAGACTGCTAAACAATGTAAAAAATTGAAGTTAGGGTTCTCAGTTGTTGGCAATTCTAGAGTTGCTCAAACAATTAAACTAGTACGTTTAGGTGATTTTCTTAACTTAAAGTTAAATCTTGAAGATGCATTAACTTATTTGAAAAATTGAATTATTGGATTCAAAACTTGGTTCCATATGGATCTCCTGATGAAATAGGTGTTATTCAACTTGCTTGGCTTGGTGATTCTGTATGGGAACTTCATCAGAGACTAAGACATGTTCATTTCCCATTGAAATCAAAAGAACTCCATTTATCAGTAGTAAACGAAGTAAAAGCAAAATCTCAATCAAAATCATTAAGTCAAATTGAACATTTATTAAATTCAAATGAAATTGATTTAATTAGACGTGCTAGAAATAAAACAAAGAGATACCCAAAGTCTTCAGACCCTACCATATACTCAAGAGCAACTGGTTTTGAAACCCTTATTGGTTGGCTATTTCTGAAAGATCCCCAAAGATTATCAACTCTTTTTGAATATCTTGAAATCACAATGCATTGAATCTATGAAAAACTCCTCAAAAAATAATTACTCTGCAAAAAATAGTAAACAATACAAAAAAGATTATGATTCTAATTTTTTCTCCAAAAATACAAATTCTTCCAAGAAAAATAATAGATTTTCGATAAATTCTACTAAAAACAAGGGTCTTAACAATTTAAATGAAAGTGATCAAAAGAATAGTAAATTTTCATCTTTTAAAAGAAGTAAGCCAATATATAAATCCAATATAGAAGTTTCTAACAAAGCTACTAATACTTATCAAGAGCCTACAAAGAAAAGAAATTTTGATGACTGGATATGGGGAAAACATTCAGTTTTTGAGGCCCTTATTAGTGAAAGAGCTATTAATAGGATTTGGTGTACATCAGATATTTTTTCTTCAGAGAAATTCTATATCTTACTCAAGGAACTTAAATCAAAAGGAGTACTTATTGAAGAAGTTTCTTGGAATAGGCTTTCGCAATTAACTTTTGGTGCTTCACATCAAGGTGTCGCGTTGCAGTTGGCATGCTCTAAAACAATATCCCTAGAAAAATTAATTGATCTTTCAAAAAATTACTCTGCAAATCCAATTATCCTTGCCTTAGACGGAATAACTGATCCACATAATGTTGGTGCAATTATAAGATCTGCAGAAGCATTTGATTGCAAGGGTATCATTATTCCTCAAAGAAGATCTGCTGGATTAACTGGAACAGTAGCCAAAGTGGCCGCAGGAGCCTTGGAACACTTGCCAGTAAGTAGAGTTGTTAATTTAAATAGGGCGTTAGAGGAATTAAAGAAAAATGGTTTTCTTGTTATTGGATTATCTGGCGATGGTCAATTATCGATTTCAAAATTTCATGAAAAAACTCCCTTAGTAGTTATTGTTGGTGCAGAGGATAAAGGCATCTCTTTGCTTACTCAAAAAAAATGCGATTTCCTATTAAGTATCCCTCTTAAGGGGAAGACATCAAGTTTAAATGCCTCTGTGGCAGCGGCAATATCACTATTTCATTTGACAAGTAAATAAGTTTATTTATTTATAAAACTCTTTTTAATGTGATTTGAAATATTGTTATTTCAATATATTTATATAATTAATCAAAATTTATTGAATTTTCACTGCAAAATTGTATAGAATTTAACAAGAATTAACGGCTTAATAAAGCCAGTAAAATTGATTAGAAATTTTGGAAACAAACTCGGATTAGCTTGGTGGGCTAAGATTGAAACAGATCAGCCTTCAACTACGTACTGGTATGGTCCATTTATTACAAAACGTAGTTTAAAAGAAAATTTATCTTCTTTTATTAAAGATCTTTCTGAGGAAGGTTCTACTAATATTAAACATACTTTAGTTCGTTGCAAAAAAGAAGAACCATTAACTGTTTGATAATCTTAAATTTTAAGAAATAAGTTTGAAATGAATTTTGATTCTTTAAGAAAGGAAATTAATAGTAAAAATGCTTCTGTTAAAGAATTAGTAAATGATTTTTTATCAAAAATCGATTCTAATGATCCTAAAATTAATTCATATATTTGTACGACAAAAGATAAGGCAATTGAGCAAGCTGAAAATATAGATAAATTAATTCAGAATGAAGAAATACTTCCTCCTCTTGCCGGTATGCCAATAGCAATTAAAGACAATATTTGCACTAAGGGTGTTGTAACCACTTGTGCAAGTAAAATGCTTAAAAGCTTTGTGGCACCATACGAATCAACAGCTTCTAGTAAATTATGGTCTTCAGGTGGTATTTGTTTAGGTAAAACAAATTTGGATGAATTTGCAATGGGTAGTTCAACAGAAACCTCTGTCTTTGGGGTTACTTCAAATCCTTGGGATATTAATAGAGTTCCAGGTGGAAGTTCTGGAGGTAGTGCTGCTTCAGTTGCGGCTGGATTATGTGCGGCTGCTATAGGCTCTGATACTGGAGGATCCATAAGACAACCCGCTTCTTTTTGTGGTGTAGTAGGCCTTAAGCCTACTTATGGCAGAGTAAGTAGATGGGGACTGGTAGCTTTTGCTAGTTCTCTCGATCAAATTGGCCCAATAACTAATACTGTTTCAGATGCCGCTGAAATACTTTATTCAATATCTGGTAAAGACCCCTTAGATTCAACATGTCTCGATAAACCAGTGCCAAATTATTTGAGTGATTTAAATAAATCTATAAAGGGTTTAAAAATTGGAATCATTAAAGAATGCTTTGAACATCCCGGCCTTAATACAGAAGTTAAAGAATCCGTTCTTTCTGGAGTTGAGAAATTTAAAACTTTAGGAGCCGAAATTATTGAAGTTGATTGCCCAAGGTTTAACGATGGAATTGCCACATATTATGTAATTGCTCCATCTGAAGCATCTGCAAATTTAGCTAGATATGATGGAGTTAAATATGGTTATAGGTCTAATGAAGGTTCTAATATTTTAGATATGACTTCAAAAAGTAGAGCTGAAGGATTTGGAGATGAAGTGCAAAGAAGAATTTTGATAGGAACTTATGCTTTGTCAGCTGGATACAGTGATGCATATTACAAGAAAGCACAAAAAATTAGAACTTTGATAAGAAAAGATTTTGATAATGCTTTTAAAAAAGTAGATATTTTATTGACTCCGACTTGTCCAACCACTGCTTTTTTGAAGGGTGATTTTGCCAATGATCCACTTTCTATGTATTTATCTGATCTCTTAACTGTTCCAGCTAATTTAGCCGGACTCCCAGCTATCAGTATTCCATGTGGTTTTGATACTAAAGGATTGCCTATAGGACTTCAACTTATAGGTAATGTATTGGAAGAGAATAAAATATTGAATGCAGCAAATATTTTTGAAATTGATGCTCAGGTAATTAAGAATAGGCCCTTATTCTAAATTTGTATTAATAATTAATTTGTAATTAAGATCTATAGACCTTTTAGAAATTTTCTCTATCTTATATATATAAATTGTATAGAATATGGGTTTTGTTCCACTTCATAATCATAGTGATTACAGTCTGCTTGATGGAGCAAGTCAAATTTCTAAAATAGTAGAAAGAGCTTGTGATCTGGGAATGGATTCTATCGCTCTGACCGATCATGGAGTTATGTATGGAGTTCTTGATTTAGTCAAGAAGTGTAAAGAGAAAGGTATAAAACCAATTATTGGGAATGAAATGTATGTGATTAATGGTTCTATTGATGACCCTCAACCTAAAAAAGAAAAAAGATACCATTTGGTGGTGTTAGCAAAAAATCATACTGGCTATAAGAATCTAGTAAAGTTAACAACCATTAGTCACTTAAATGGGATGAGGGGTCGAGGCATTTTTTCTAGACCATGTATTGATAAATTTCTTTTAAGTAAATATAGCGATGGTCTTATAGTTTCTACAGCTTGTCTTGGAGGAGAGATACCTCAGGCCATCTTGAAAGGAAGACTAGATGTGGCAGAGGATATAGCTCTTTGGTATAAAAAATTATTTGCCGATGATTTTTATCTTGAAATACAAGATCACGGCTCTATTGAGGATAGAATTGTTAACGTTGAATTATTGAAAATTGGGAAGAAGCATCAAATAAAAGTCATCGCTACCAACGATGCTCACTATATATCGAATATGGATGTTGAAGCACATGATGCTTTGCTTTGTGTATTAACTGGAAAACTAATAAGCGATGAGAAAAGATTAAGATATACCGGTACAGAATATATTAAAAGTGAAAGTGAAATGCTTGAACTTTTTAAAGATCATATTGATGATGAATCAATTAAAGAGGCAGTGAATAATACAGTAGAAATTTCTCAAAAAATCGAAGTATTTAATTTGTTTGGTAAATATAGAATGCCAAAATTTCCTCTTAATGAATACACAGATTCATTTTCTTTACTAACACAATTATCTAATGAAGGTCTTTTAAAAAGACTTAAAAAAAATGATCTTACAGAAGTTGATGAGAATTATAAAAAAAGACTATCTTCGGAATTAAAAATCATAAAAGATATGGGTTTCCCAGATTATTTTTTGGTGGTTTGGGACTATATCAAATTTGCTAGAGATAACTCTATCCCAGTAGGACCAGGTAGAGGTTCTGCTGCAGGCTCACTAGTAGCCTATGTTCTTCAAATTACAAATATAGATCCAGTAGAGCATGGATTATTGTTTGAGAGATTTTTAAATCCTGCAAGAAAGTCTATGCCAGATATTGATACTGACTTTTGTATTGACAGGAGAAATGAGGTTATTGATTATGTTACTAATCGATATGGAGAGGATAAAGTTGCGCAAATAATTACTTTCAATAAAATGACCTCTAAGGCGGTTTTAAAAGATGTTGCGAGGGTTCTAGATATTCCTTATGGAGAAGCCGATAAATTGGCTAAGTTAATACCGGTTGTAAGAGGAAAACCTTATAAACTTAATGAAATGATTGATAAGAATTCTCCTAGCAAAGAGTTTAGAGATAAATATATTAATGATAATAGGGTAAAAAAATGGATTGATTTGGCTTTAAGAATTGAAGGAACTAATAAAACATATGGAGTTCATGCTGCAGGAGTTGTTATTGCATCAGATCCTCTCGACGAACTTGTACCTCTTCAAAGAAATAATGAGGGACAAATAATAACCCAATATTCTATGGATGATATTGAATCACTTGGATTATTGAAAATGGATTTCTTGGGTCTTAAGAATCTAACGATGATTGAAAAGACAGTTTCTCTGATTAATCAGTCCACTGGAAAGAAAGTAAATATTGACAATTTACCGCAAAATGATTGTAAAACCTTTGAGCTTATTGGTAGAGGAGATCTTGAAGGTATATTTCAACTTGAATCTTCTGGTATGAAACAGGTTGTAAAGGACTTTAAGCCTAATTCTCTTGAGGACATTTCATCTATCCTGGCTCTTTATAGACCAGGTCCTCTTGATGCGGGTCTTATACCTAAATTCATAAATCGAAAAAATGGGAACGAAAAGGTTGATTTCCCTCATCCTTTTATTAAGTCAATTCTTACCGAAACCTATGGAATTATGGTTTACCAGGAACAAATTATGAAAATTGCTCAAGACTTAGCGGGTTATTCTCTGGGGGATGCTGATTTGCTTCGAAGAGCAATGGGAAAAAAGAAAGTATCAGAGATGGTAAAACATAGGAATATTTTTGTAGAAGGCTCTATGAAGAAGGGTGTAAATGAAAAATTAGCTAATGATCTTTTTGACCAAATGGTTTTATTTGCAGAATATTGTTTTAACAAAAGCCACTCAACTGCTTATGGTGCAGTAACTTATCAAACTGCATTTTTAAAAGCCCATTTTCCTGTCGCATATATGGCAGCCCTTTTAAGTGTAAATTCTGGCTCCACCGATAAGATGCAAAGATATATTTCTAATTGTTATTCGATGGGAATTGAAGTTATTTCACCAAGCATTAATTTCTCTGGAATTGATTTCACTATTAAAAATAATCAGATTTTATTTGGTCTGTCTGCAATTAAAAATTTAGGAGATTCTGCTATAAGAAATATAATTGAAAATCGTAATAATTTTGGAAGTTTTAATTCATTATCAGATTTGTGCGATCGATTACCTTCTAATGTTCTTAACAAAAGGAGCCTTGAATCTCTAATTCATTGTGGAGCACTAGATGAGTTTTCAACTAATAATAATAGAGCTCAATTATTGTCAGATCTAGAACATGTCATTGAATGGGCCTCTTCTCGATATCGCGATAGAATGTCTGGTCAAAGAAATCTCTTTGATTCTAATGAAGGATTTTCAAATGTAGCATTTTCAGATTCACAATTAGCCAAGGTTGATGATTATTCACTTATTGAGAAGTTAAAGTTAGAAAAGCAGCTTTTAGGCTTTTACTTATCTGATCATCCTTTAAAACATCTAACTAAGCCAGCAAAACTTGTATCTCCAATTAGTATTTCGCAGTTAGAAGAAACAAAGGATAGAACCAAAGTCTCTTTAGTTGGAATGATCCCTGAGTTGAAGCAGATTACTACGAGAAAAGGAGACAGAATGGCTATAGTTCAGCTTGAAGATCTTTCTGGAAGTTGCGAAGCAATAGTCTTCCCTAAAACCTATGTTAGATTATCAGAATTTCTTTTAACTGATACCAGATTATTGGTTTGGGGAACTATAGATAAAAAAAGTGATAAAACTCAATTAATAATTGATGATTGTAGAGAAATAGATAACCTGAAATTGCTTATTATTAATCTTGAAAGTTCTCAAGCATCAGATGTAAGAGTTCAAAATACTTTAAGAGACTGTTTAATTAAATTTAAGCCAGATAAAGGCAAATGTGGAAACAAAATTCCAGTTTTAGCTGCAGTAAAAAATAGAAATAGTGTTACTTACGTTAAATTTGGTGAACAATTCTGTATTGGAGATATCCAAGGAGCATGCAAACTATTAGAAGAGAAATCATTTCAAGTTAATTTGAAATCTTTAGTTTCCTAGATTAACCATTCTCCTCAAAATTTTGAGTCGCAGGTTTGAAGGCTGCTTTTGCTCGTTGTATATTCATAGGAATATTTTCAATACCGAAAAAAGATCCTGGCTCCTTATCCCAACTAGCTGATAATATTCCAAAACTCAATCCTGCAAGACCTAATAAGAAGAACAATGCTGAAATTGCAATTGTTGAGGAAGGAGGTATTTCAGCAATGTTTCTTGTAACGATAATGTAGCTCACAATAAAAACTGACATACCCATTATTGTCGGTATTCCTGCGGTAAAAAATATTCTTCTCGCCATTCTATCGGCTACATATTTAGGTATTCCACTTGATGATTTCTTTTGGGTATTTACTATATTAGGTTTTTTTTCTAGATTAGCAAAAGCAGTTTCATCAGATAATCTTTTTTTCTTTTTATTAAGTACCTTTTTTTTTGTTTGTTTTTTATTCATTGAATAGAAATCAACCTCTGATTCCAATTTTCTTTACTAAATCTTGATATCTTTGGAAATTTTTGTCTTTTATGTAAGCTAGTAATCTTTTCCTTTTCCCAATCATTTTTAATAATCCTTGCCTTGAGGAAAAATCATGAATGTTTCCTTGAAGATGGTCACTTAATTTAGAAATTCTTTTAGAGAGCATTGCAACTTGCACTTCCACAGAGCCTGTATCAGTTGAATGAACTTGATGGGTTTCAATAAGCTTTTGTTTTTCAGCTGTATCTAATGACATAAAATTTATTTTCCTTAAGACTATATTACTACGTTATCTGACTATATTACTACTATTATTATCTAAATAATTCATAGCTAATTTCAATAAATTTTCAAATGATATATTTTTTTCTTTTTCAGCAAGGAGATCAGATTCTTTAATAATAATTGGCAAAATAGTCTTTATTTCTTTGTTTTTATAATTTAATGATTGAAGGGTTAACTGAAGGTCATCCACGATTTTATTAATTTCAGGATTCTTAATCTCGAATTGATCATTGCCCTGATCTTCTGCAATTTGTATTTCATCTTTAAATTTACTTTTTAATTCTAAAATAAACCTTTCACTCATTTTTTGCCCTATTCCAGGTACAGAACAAATTAATTTCTTGTTTTTCGTTTTTATTGCATTGATAACTTCACTAATGGAAAATTTATTTAATATCCCCATACCTATTTGAGATCCAACACCTCTAATACTTAAAATATCAATAAAGAAATTCTTTTGATCCTTTGATGTAAAGCCAAAAAATAAATCTGAATCTTCTTTCTTAATATGTTTTATCCAAAGAGTTATGTTTTTATTAGATATCTGCTTTGTTTTTAATTTGAGAAAAAAAGTTTCTAGTATTTGAATTTCGTACCCTAATCCTTGACAATTTATTAAAACAAAAAATTTTTGATTAGTTTGCCATAATTCAACCAATTCTCCATTTATCCAACTAATCAATTAACCACCATCCACCTGACATCCAATTAGCGCTCCTGCAGTTCCTCCAGCAGGTACGGCCCAAAATCTGTCTTTCCCTCTAGAGGAGGATAGTGCTATTCCAGCACCAAGAATACCTCCAATAAAAGAACCTTCACTACAGTCATTATCATCTATTTTTTCAGCTTGACTTTGATCTCTACAAGGGATTACAACATCCACTTCGTAACTTGTTACGTAGCCTGGGTTAGATTTCGTTCCAGGAATATACTCCTCTCTATATTCGGTTCTTGTGCAAGTTACTGACTTTGGAGTTGTTGCTTTAACTTGAACAATAGGAGAAAAACAAAACAATAAAGCTAAATAGAAAAATTTCACCGTTTTTTTTTATTCTTTTAATATTCTATGTCCTTTTGATTATTTTGGTAGTAGAAATAATAGTTCCTAATAAAACTAGTGAAGCGCCTAATAAAAAATTTATGTTTATTATTTCACGAAAAAACAAAATCCCCCAAATTGACCCGAATAAAACTTGTAAATAGTTAATTATTGAAGCTTCAGAAGCAGGTAAATTTTTTAATCCTATAGTTAAGAAAGTCTGACCTAATTGAGTAAATAAGCCAATGCCAATTATCCAAACTAATTCATTCCAATTTGGGGTAACCCAGTTTATTAATACAATTGGCAATAATGTTATAAAAGAAACTAGTGGAAAATATTCAATAATTACATAAATATCTTCAGTAAATGAAAGTTTCTTAACTGTAACGTAAGCCAATGCTGTGCAAATTGCTCCAATAAATGCTATCGATATCGAAAAATTTTCAATTTCAACGTTTATATTTGATAATTGAGTTGGATTTAATATTACTAATATTCCAATCCATCCAATAATTAAAGCAAAAAATAAATTACGAGTTATTTTTTCGTTTATAAATATGCCAGCAAATATAGATATAAAAATAGGATATGTGTACTGTATGACAGTAGATATACTAAGAGGCATATTTCTTATCGCATAAAAAATACAAACTAAAGCTAAAGTTCCTAAAACACCTCTTAAGATAAGTAATGGTCTATTTTTGCCCCAAGGATTTATATTTTTTAGATTAATTATGAAAAATGTAATCATTAAACTTAAAAAAGATCTGAACAAAACTAATTCATAAATAGGTATCCTTTTATCAATATTCTTTACGCACAAAGTCATTAAACTAAAGAAGAATGAGGCAAATACCAAATTAAACTTATCCAATGAATTAATTTTTCTTTCTAATTCTGCGATATTTATCATTTAATAAATAGTTTTATTGTGAAATTAAGTAGATTCTTATTTGATTTTGAACTATAACAAATAAATCCTTATTTATTCTTTGATAAAAATCTCAATGGTTCATTCTATACACCCAAGAACTATTCAAGAGATTAAAGAAAAGGCCGATATTGTTGACGTTATATCTGAACATATTGTTCTTAAGAAGAAAGGGAAGGAATTTGTTGGAATTTGTCCTTTTCATGATGATACTAAGCCATCAATGACAGTATCACCAAGTAAACAATTCTATTATTGTTTTTCTTGTGGCGCTGGTGGTAACTCTATTAAATTTTTAATGGAATTTACTCGAGCAAACTTTTCTGATGTTGTACTTTCTCTTGCAAAAAAAAATAATATTAATGTTGAAAATCTTGAGGGTCCCCAAGTAGAAGCATATAAAAAACAATTATCCAGAAAAGAAGAACTCTATAAAATACTAAGAGTCACTAAAAATTGGTTTAAGTCTCAATTAAATAATTCTCTTGGCGCTGAAGCAATGAAATATTTAACATCAAAGAGAAAATTGAATAACAAAATTATTGATAACTTTGAATTAGGTTTCGCTCCAAATTCATGGAACGATTTATTTAATTATCTATCCAAGGTAGAAAAATTTCCTATTAATCTAATATTAGCTTCAGGTCTTGCAATTTCTAAAGATAATTCTGGCAAGATTTATGATCGTTTTAGAAATAGGTTAATTGTTCCAATACATGATATGCAGGGAAGAGTAGTTGCCTTTGGGGGCAGATCTCTTGATGGTCAGGAACCCAAATATCTTAATTCTCCTGAATCAGAGATATTTGAAAAGGGAAAAATGTTGTTTGCATTAGAAAAAGCTTCTAGCAATATTAGAAAAAGAGATAAAGCTATTATTGTTGAAGGATACTTTGATGTGATTTCTCTTCATTCAAAGGGCATTACTAATTCTGTGGGTTCTCTCGGTACCGCATTAAATAAGTATCAAATTTCTCAACTATGTAGATGTACAGATAATAAAAATATAATTTTGAATTTTGATTCTGATAATGCAGGTATATTAGCTACAAAAAGAGTAATTAAAGAAGTGGAGAGTCTATCTCTTCATGATCAAATTAATCTTAAGATACTTCAACTAAGTGATTTTAAAGATCCTGACGAATATTTGAATAGTCATACACCTGAAGATTATTTTAATTTGATTGATAACTCATCCTTTTGGATTGATTGGGAGATTGATCAGATCTTTAAAGATAAAGATTTAACTAAGGCTGAAATTTTTCAGAGTGTTATTTCTTTATTGGTAAAATTGTTGAGTAAATTACCTCAATCATCAACCAGAACTCATTACTTACAAAAAGTTGCCGAACAATTAAGTAAGGGACAAGCTAGATTAGCAATACAGTTTGAACAAGATTTAAGATATCAAGTTAAGGGTTTTCGTTGGCATGGTAGATCAAAAAAATTTGAACAACCAAATGAAATTTCTCGACGTGAGAAAAATGAATCGGAAATAATCTTTTATTATTTACATTGTCCAGATCTTAGGCTATTTATTCGAGATGAATTTCTCAAAAGAGAAATAAATGGTTTTAATACTAATTATATTCAAAATTTATGGGAAGCTATTTCAAAAATTGAACAAAATAATTTAGGTTTAAATTATTTAAATGATTTAAAACAATCAAATAGTCAAATTCTTCATAAAGAGTTTTCTGCTATTAACTTAATTTCACTTCTGCCTGACTACTTAGTTAATAATAATCCTGAATCATCAAATAAAATTAATATTTTTATTAATCCAAATGAGTTTTTTTTAACATTACTGAGTAACCCTAAAGACAATTTACTTGGAACCTTATCACTTCTTGAGAAATATAATTCTCTAAAAAGATGTAGACACTTAATCGAATCTTGGGGATCTCAAAGATTAAAAACTCTAGAAAATTGTATATCTATATTAATTGATAATTCTTCTTCAGGTTCCTCAAATACTAATAAAGAGATAGACGATCTTTTTAAGGATTTAAATTCAGATGCGATTAAATTTCAGGAATTATATTATTTAGAAAGACAACATATTAATTTTTTAGATAAACAACGCTGTGGTAACTTCATTGCTAGTTAATACGTTTATTTTGAATTTATAGGCAGTATTTTTTAATCAAGTTTTTTACCTTTTTGGGTTTATCTTCAAGAACATAAGCTTCAACTTCTTTTGCATAAGTTCCAGAAAAATTAGAAATCGAGAACTTCAGCGCATTCCTCTTACTTGGATGTAATTTACTTTCTAGTTTTTCTATATCTCCTACTGTTTTATTGTTATTACATTTTTGTATTGCATGCGTTGCTTCATGTCTTAATGCTTTTCTTATCGCACGTTCTGTTTTAAAGTTATCTTTTCTTGGTTGTTGCTTTATAGTTTTATAATTTGTTTTCCTTTTTGCATTTTCAGTACATATTATTATCTTATTCTCTTCAAAATTGTGTAGTCCTTTAATCTTCTTGTTTAATTGACACTCAACTTTATTTTCTTCAACTATGTAATTTGCTTTTGTTAATAATTCAAGAATATCTTTATCTAATTTGCTTAAAAATATAATAAATTCCATTTTATTTTTTTACTTTACTATAGTTGGTATATGCTTGATATCGGTTGTAGATGAGGGACTTAAGAAATTTTTACTCATCGACCAACTTTGTGGCTTTTTTGTAATCGCCCATGTAATTGCATCATGATTGAATCTTTTATTTAAGAAATCAATCGTTCTCATAAGATTTGTTGATTTTTTTAGATCTTTCTGAGATTTGTAATTGATAACTGATTGCTGTAAATATTTGCTATTAGTTAAATCCTGCATTAAAACACCAGCTTTTGAGAATTTATATTCGGGATTATAAATTTCTTTAGATAATGCGACTACTATTTTTAAAATACTATTTGTATCGTCTGTTGGATTTGTAAGTTTTCTATGAGCACTTCTTTGGTAATTTTGAGTTGAATATTTACTGGTTCTGGCAAATACTCTAATATTAGATGATTGCAAATTTTGACTTCTCATTTTTTCAGATGCTTTTATTGCATGAGTAGCTAGTGCTTGAGTTAAGTCTTCTAATTTTGTGACAGGTGTACCGAAACTCCTGCTTACCTGAATTTCTTTTTTGGATTTCTTATTTTTTTCTATAGGCAGACATTTATGACCTTTAAGTTCTAATTGCAGTCTTTCCCCTACGATGCCTAGTTTCTTAATGATTTCCTTTTCTTCCATATCTCTTAATTCTCTTGCATTTTTAATACCTTTACTTTGTAACCAATTAGAGGTTTGTTTCCCGACTCCCCAGATCTTATCTATACTAATTATTTTCAAATAATTATTCTCATTTCTGGCTCTAGCCAAATCAAATATTCCAGCTGAATAATCAATATTTTTAGCTAATTTATTAGCAATTTTTGCTCTTACTTTATTTTCTCCTATTCCTACGGTTATGGTAATCCCTAGATTCTGATATATTAATGCTCTTATGCTTCTTGCCCAAGGATATAGATTTTTATCATTAGGTCTAGAAATCGAGACAAATGCTTCATCAATAGAATAAATCTCTATCTGTTCACAGCAGTCTTTTAGTAAATTCATTAGTCTTCTACTCATATCGCCATAAAGAGAGTAATTTGAGCTTAAAACTGCTACACCTAATTTATTTAATCTTTCTTTCACCTTAAAATAAGGAGCCCCCATTTTGATTTTTAAAGCACGCGCTTCAGGACTTCTCGCAATGATACATCCGTCATTATTAGATAAAATCACTACTGGTTTATTCCTTAAATGAGGATTAATAGTTTGTTCACATGACGCGTAAAAATTATTAGCATCTATAAGAACTATCGCATTAATACTTGGAATTCTCATAAATAGCTATGTATTGAATAAATGACAACGCCCCATATCTGTACATCAAGATGGTTTTTAAATCTGAAATCAGGATAATTATGATTTTCTGCTTTTAAATATAATTCATTATTTTTTATAGATAATCTTTTTATTGTAAATTCGCCGTCTATCATTGCAATGATAATATTCCCTGGCTTGGCTGTTAAACTCTTGTCTACTATTATTAAATCTTTATCTTTAATTCCAGCATTTATCATTGAGTCGCCTTTAACTCTAAGGAAAAAAGTGCTAAACGGATTAGATATTAAATGTTCATTCAAATCAATATTTTCTTCTGTATAGTCATCTGCAGGAGAAGGAAATCCTGCTGATACCGAATCAGTTAATAAGGGGACCTTAAACTTTTTAGTAGTTGAATCAAAGAAATCCAAGACTTAAATTAATAGTATATATGTACTATATACTATTAATTTAAAAACCAGTTAGTTATTAAACTTTTATAAATTAATTTTAGATTAAATCTAATTTTTTTAAGAGCGATGGTAAGGGGAGTTGTTAGATATAGAAATAGCTCTATAAATTTGCTCGATTAGGATTAATCTAGCTAATTCATGAGGGAAAGTTAAAGGAGACAGACTTAGTATAAGATCTGATTTTTCTTTTATATCTGAACTAATTCCATCGGTATCACCGATTAAGAAATTAATTTTTTTATTTTTAAAATTTAAGAGTAAAGAACATAGCTCAACTGAATTAAACTGTTTCCCTTCTTCACTTAGGCAGATAATAATATGGTTATTTGATCTTAGATTATTTATATTAAAAGTCTTTAACTCATTAATGATAAGTTCAGGCATTCTTTTTTTGTATTGATTAATTCCATCTCTAATCCAAACTTTCTTTATTTTGCCGATAGCGTAAATTGTTAATCTATTACTCTGAAGCATAGGTAAATATTTAATTTAATTATTCCTCAAGAAGATAATTAAATTCATCATACAGTTCTTCTTCAGTTGTTAATTTCTTAGAATAATTAGCTTTTCTAGAATTTATATTAATTTGATTAAGTTCACTTTTTCTTAGTGAATGATTAACATTAGAAGTCTTTTCTAGAGATTCTGAATTGTCAATTAACGAATAAAAAATTTTATTGGGATCTTCTGATTTAAGTTGCTTTTTGGTTGAGTTTTCGTTGCTATATATTTTTGGGAGATTATTTATATTATTGCTACCATTATTTAAATTTTTATTTTCTTTATATTTATTGAGTTTATCTAAATTTTTTTTTGATAAGCTCATGATATAAAGTATTAAATAAATTCATATTTAATTTAAACATATTATTTATCTTTTAGATGAATTCTAAAAACTATCATCAAAAAAAAAGATTTGGACAACATTGGTTGGTAAATAAAGAAATATTAGAAAAAATTAAGGAAGTTGCTGATCTTAATGAAAATGACTTTATTTTAGAAATTGGTCCAGGAAGAGGAGCTTTAACCTCTAAGTTATTAGATTCTGAAATTAGAAAATTGCATGCAATTGAATTAGATAAAGATTTAATTAATTTATTGAATATTAAATTCAATAATAATGATAAGTTTTCGCTTCAGCAGGGAGATATTCTTTCTGTGAATTTAGATTCGATTAACAATAAGATTACAAAAGTGGTTGCAAATATCCCCTACAATATAACTGGCCCAATATTGGATATATTTGTAGGGAGATTGGGTGTTGTTAGAAACTATAATTACGCAAAAATAATTTTTTTAATGCAGAAAGATGTTGTAGATAGGATTTTGTCACAGGAAGGAAGTTCAAATGCTGGTGCGCTTAGTATAAGAATGCAGCTTTTGTCAAAAATAAAAAAAATTTGCGATGTAGAGCCTTCATCATTTAGTCCACCTCCTAAAGTTTTCTCATCTTTGGTAGTTTTTGAGCCGTTAAAAAAAGATTTACGTTTAGATATTAGTGTAGAAAAATATATAGATAAACTTCTTCGCATTTCATTTAATTCAAGAAGAAAAATGCTTAGAAATACTCTTAATTCAATACTTTCAAATGAAGAGATAAATGAATTATCTGAATCTTCAAAAATTTGTTTTAATTTAAGACCACAAGATATTTCAATTAACCAATGGATTAAGCTTGCAGAAAATTGTATTAAAATTAAAAAATAAAATTTACGGATATGCAAGAACTAGATAAAGGAAAAATTATTTTAAAATCTCCTGCAAAAATAAATTTGCACTTAGAAGTTATTGGAAAAAGAGATGATGGTTACCATGAATTAGCAATGATTATGCAAAATATTGATCTGTCTGATTATTTGGAATTTGAAATTAATAATGAAGGTTTAATTAAACTTGAATCTGATTGTAATAATTTAAGCTTGTCTAGTGATAACTTAATCGTTAAATCTGCCAATCTATTAAAGAAAATATCTAATATAGATTTTGGTGCAAATATATTTTTAAGAAAAAATATTCCAATAGGTGCAGGATTAGCTGGTGGATCAAGTAATGCCGCAGCAACATTAATTGGTCTTAATAAATTATGGAATTTGAACCTAGACCAAAAAACATTATGTTCATTGGCATCAAGTTTAGGATCAGATATTCCTTTTTTTATTAATGGTGGTATTCAATTATGTTTTGGAAGAGGCGAAATTTTGGAGAAATTAGATTCAAACTTTGAATATGGGGTAATTCTTTTAAAAAATCCAAGTTTATCAGTATCTACTGCTGAAACTTATAAAAAATATAGTAATAGATTTTGTCATGAATATCTTACGAGTAAAGAAACGATTGAGAATATAAGAAAAAATTTAAGGAATAATGGTTTAAAAAGATTAAATATTGATAATCAACATATGACTATAAAAAACGATTTGCAGTTAGTTGTTGAAAATGAGAATGCTTCTGTAAAGCAGGCATTATATTTACTCTCTAACTTAAAAAATTGCCTGACATTTTCCATGAGTGGATCAGGACCTACTTGCTTTGCACTCTTTAATGATGTTGAGACAGCTAAAAAAGAATTAAAGGTAAATTATAAATTATTTAAAGATAAAGGTTATGATTCATGGGTTTGTACATTACTTGAAAAGGGAATAACATTCATTTAAATTTTTACTATGAACAAAAATAATATTATGGCTGATAATAGTAAAATTAAAAATACTGAGAATATTAAAAATAATATTCCCGAAAAAGGACCTTTAAATTTTATAGTTGGATCATTAACCAGTTTTTTATTATTTATATTTTTTTATTTTTTAAGTAATAAAATTGCAATTTATTTTTCAATACATAAACCATCTAATTCTTCTGAAATAGTCCAAAATATTTCTTCTAGTATTAACACCCTTATAATTGGATTATCTTTTTTATTAACTTTTTCTTTTGCTTTTATAGGTTTTGGACTCTTCATTGTATTTATTCGCAGTTTTTTTCTGAAGAAAATTTGAATTACCAATATTATTAAAAAAACACTTTCTTTTAATGTCTTTAAATGACCTAGGACTTTTAATTCTTTTGCTTTCTCCAGGAATGATTTTGTCAATATTACTACTTATAACCTTTGCAGAAGGAGGATAAATTAATCAAAGTGGTAGGATTATATATGTGATTAATTAGGTAATTAATTGTGGCTGGAACATTATTGTTTAATGCCTTGAAAGAGGCAATTGATGAAGAAATGGCAAATGATGTTAATGTTTGCGTTATGGGTGAAGATGTTGGTCAATATGGAGGTTCATATAAGGTAACTAAGGATTTATATGAAAAATATGGTGAGTTAAGAGTATTAGATACTCCAATTGCAGAAAATAGTTTTACAGGTATGGCTGTGGGTGCAGCTATGACTGGGTTAAGACCAATAGTTGAAGGAATGAATATGGGTTTTTTGCTTTTAGCGTTTAATCAGATATCGAATAATATGGGTATGCTTAGATATACAAGTGGTGGAAATTATAAGATACCCGCAGTAGTTCGAGGTCCGGGAGGAGTTGGCCGTCAACTTGGTGCTGAGCACAGTCAAAGACTTGAAGCATATTTTCATGCAGTGCCTGGTATAAAAATTGTGGCATGCAGTACTCCCACAAATGCTAAAGGTCTAATGAAAGCAGCGATAAGAGATGATAATCCGGTTCTATTTTTTGAACATGTACTTTTATACAACTTGACTGAAGAATTACCAGAGGGCGATTATACCTGTGCATTAGACCAAGCTGATGTCGTAAAAGAGGGAAAGGATCTTACTTTGTTAACTTATTCAAGAATGAGACATCACTGTCTTAAAGCTGTTGAAGAATTAGATAAAAAAGGAATAGATGTTGAATTAATTGATTTGATAAGTTTAAAACCATTTGATATGGAAACCATTGCCAAATCAATAAGAAAAACAAATAAAGTAATTATCGTTGAAGAATGTATGAAGACTGGAGGTATTGGAGCAGAATTGATTGCCTTGATAACAGAAGAGTGTTTTGATGATCTTGATGCTAGACCAATTAGGTTATCAAGTCAGGATATACCAACTCCATATAATGGAAATCTTGAGAATTTGACAATAATCCAGCCACATCAAATAGTTGAAAAAGTTGAACATTTAATAACTGGGAGTATATAGTCAATGAAGAGAAGGCAAGGATGGCTTTTTTTTATAATTTTTCTACTTACTTTATCAGTTTATTTATTAATAAATTACCCCCTACAGTTGGGCCTGGATTTACGAGGGGGTTCTCAGCTTACACTTCAAATTATAAAAGAGGAAGGTAAGGTAACTAAGGATGAACTTGAAGCGGTTAATTCGGTTATTGATAGACGCGTTAACAATTTAGGTGTATCCGAGTCTAACTTACAAACCCTTGGTGGAGATCAATTGATTTTAGAATTACCCGGAGAACAGAATCCCTTAGTTGCTTCAAGAGTTTTAGGTAAGACTGCTTTATTAGAATTTAGAACTCAAAAATTAGGAACATCCTCATATTTAAAAGAATTGCAATTTCAGAGATTGAATATTAAAGATTTAATTGAAGAATATTCCTCTTTAGAAAAAAATCAAAATTCAGATGAGTTCTTAAACACTATGCAGGAGAGTCTTAAGGATATTGAAAAAAAATTAAATTACTCTACTAATAATAAAGAGTTATATGAGAAATTAATTGAAATCAAAAAGTATATTGATAAAGAAATTACAAATTTATTTAATAAAACTGATTTATCTGGGAAGGATCTTATTAACGCGGGAAGGAGACAAGAACAAACAAATAGTAATTGGGAAGTTTTATTAACTTTTAATAATTCAGGAGGTGAAAAGTTTGCCGCAATTACAAAGTCAATTGCTGGCACTAATCAACTATTGGCTATCATTCTTGATGGCGAATCTATAAGTGAAGCTAGTGTTGGTAGTCAGTTTGCAAATACTGGGATTACAGGTGGATCAGCAACTATAAGCGGTAATTTTAGTGCTGAAAATGCTAGAGAATTAGAAGTACAACTTAAAGGCGGTTCTTTGCCCTTGCCAATTGAAATAGTCGAAACTAACACGATAGGAGCTCTGCTTGGAACCAAGAATATTTTAAAAAGTCTTTATGCAGCTATTAGTGGATTAATTTTTGTTGGTATTTTTATGATTTTCAATTATAGAATTTTAGGTTTTGTTTCAGTTCTCTCTCTAGGACTTTATGGTTTCTTTAACTTGGCCCTGTATTCGTTAATTCCTGTGACTTTAACTTTACCTGGAATATCTGGGCTTATACTTAGTATCGGTATGGCAGTTGATGCAAATATTCTAATATTTGAGAGAATTAGAGAAGAATTATATGATGGCAATACACTTACAAGATCTATTGATAGTGGTTTTCAAAGAGCTAATTCATCCATAGTTGATGGTCACATTACAACTCTTTTAAGTTGTTTTGTATTGTTTTTATTGGGAACAAATTTTGTTAAGGGTTTTGCTGCAACATTAGGAATTGGAGTCTTAATAAGCTTATTTACCTCATTAAATTGTTCTAAAACTATTTTGAGATTTTTTACAACATATCAATCCTTAAGGCAAAAAAATCTTTACCTTCCCAAAAACAATTTTTCTAATTAAATTTTTATTTCTAATCTTTCCATGAAATTATTTAATCTTGAACTCATAAAAAATAAAAGAAAGATAATTGGGTTTTCAACTTTTCTAATTTTGTTGAGTCTTTTAGGAATTTTTTATTCTACTTTTAATACTTCTTATAAGAAACCTATAAATCTTGGGATGGATTTTGTTGGGGGAAATGAATTAAGAATAGAGAGAGTTTGTGACCAGCAATGTTCTGACATTTCTCCTGATTCAGTTCAAGATGATTTAAGAGAGATCTCTAAAAATAAAAACGTTTTAAATAATATTAAATTACAATTCCAAAATAATAATAAATTAATTTCAATAAGAACACCTTATTTGAGTATTGAAGAATCAAATAATCTTATTACTAATCTTGAGAACGTTATTGGTCCTCTAAATTATCAGAGTAAAGATTCAAGATTAATAGGTCCAAAGCTTGGGAAAAGATTACTTACTAACTGTGTTACTTCTTTGTTAGTTTCTTTATTTGCAATATCTTTATATATAACTATAAGATTTGATAGAAAATATGCATTATTTGCATTATTAGCTTTATTCCATGATTTATTAATTGTTTTCGGTCTTTTTTCTTGGTTAGGAATTATTTTATCTATAGAGGTAAATAGTTTATTCGCAGTCTCTTTGTTAACTATTGCGGGTTATTCAGTAAATGATACTGTGGTTATTTTTGACAGGATCCGTGAAAATTTACGATCAAGCAACTTAGGCTACAACGAAACTATTCAATTATCAGTTAATGAATCATTTAGGAGAACAACTTTTACTAGTATTACAACCCTAATTCCATTAATAACTCTCATTTTGTTTGGTTCTTATTCATTATTTTGGTTTTCTGTTTCTCTATCATTAGGAATTATAATTGGTAGTTATTCAAGTATTTTATTGGCGCCATCATTTTTGCTGAAAGATTAAGTTTAAGTTTTTAACTTTATGAGATTGAATTACTATTTAATACTGTTACTTTCTTTAGTTTTAATTGATCTTTCTACTGAACTAAGAATATTATTTGATCATTTTACTTTTAATTCTTTACAATTTGCTATTGCTAAGCATCCCTTAGCTTTCTTTATACTTTTTTCCTATCCATATTTATATAAAAAGTTAAATAAGTAAATTCTTATATATCTTTAATTGATTCTTTGATAAGAACTTGAATTACTACAGCTAGAGGAAGAGATAAGATTAATCCTAATGGACCAAAAATGAATGTAAATCCAAATTGTGAGATTAGTGTTAAACCAGGTAGTAAATTTGCTTTTTTCTTCATTATTGATGGCATTATTATATAGCTTTCAATATTTTGAATGATTACATAAGCTCCTAATACTACCAGTGGTTTCCAAAAATTATCTAATAGTGCAATTGAAATTGGAAATATACCACTAATAACTGGACCTATATTTGGAATTATATTTAAAACCATTGCTATTAAAGCATTAGAAACAACATATTTGACATCTAATATCGATAAAACTATTAATGATAACAGGCCTACTGATAATGAGCTTATGACCATAGAAAAGGTCCAGTTTGCTAGTGCAGTATTGCATTTAGCCAGAATATTTCTAGATTTATTGCGATAATTTTTAGGAATTAATAGAAGTATATTTTCTATATATTGTTTTGGTTCAATAGATATCATCAAACTGACTACTAAAACGAAGATTAATTTTAAAAATCCTGAGCCCAGATTTCCAGCTATATTTATTAAGTTCTTAAAACTTTCTTGAATAGCTTTAGCAATAGTTGCAGTATCTGGAATCGTAACTACATTATTTATAAGATTAAATATGTCTATAACATTTTCTGATTCTTCACCATAAAATAAGCTATTTAATTTGTTAATATTTGTATTTAGTAGAAAATTTATTTTAGATAAACCATTTGGAATATCAACTAGTATTTCATTAAATTCTTTTATAAATGGAGGCAAGACAAGAATAAAAATAGTAAATACTATTACCGATATAACTGTTAATACAAAAAACAAAGATAGTGACCGGGGGATCTTCAAACCCTTTTGAATTTGATTACATAAATTACATACAATATTTGAAATTACTAAAGAGCAAATTATTAATAGTAGGAAATCTCTTAAAATCCATATTATTAAAGATGTTATTAAAATTACTGCTAACTTGAAATATGCTGAACTATTCAATTTAGATAATATTCTACTTCTTCTCAGAATATCCTAATCCATTTGATTTAGCATAACTATTTGCAAATCTCATAAACCTATCAAAGTCTGAAATGTTCTTCCAAATATAAACTGCTTCTAAAAATATTGGCTCTCCATCTACAAACTTTACTTTAACTTCCCTAGTTAATAACTCACCTTCATTATCAATCATACGCATTCCCGTGATTTCACCGTCTGCAATTGATGATAATGCCTGAGGTTTCTCAAAGGAAAATAATGCTTGACCCGTAGTGCCGTCTTTACTCCTAGTTAATCTTATTTCTGGAACTACTGGTTCATCAGTTCCTTGATAAAATTGTATTTTTGCCATTTTATTTGCTGTCATAATATTCGTATAATAATTTTTTATTTTAGGAAATAATTTTCACTTTTGTTTATAAATATTTTATAAAACATTATTTATTAATTCTAAGATCTTTTCATCATAGTTTTTATCAGTTAAATCCAATAACGTTATGTTTTCTTTCCCAACCTTTTCATATTCATAACATCTATCGTAATAATCCAAAACTGATCTGCAAACCAAGTCCCATCTCTCATTTTCAATTGATTCTATAGCTATTTTTGTTCTTTGTGGTCCTAATCTTTTTTTTATCCTTAGTACAGATTCTTTGAGTTCTTCTTTATTAAATACACTATAAGTATCTATTAACTCATCTAACCTGTTTTCTTCGCTCCTTAAAATCTCAATTCTCCTTGAAGTATTCATCTGATTGAAGAATTCATGAGGTATTTTGCATTTACCAATATTTGCACTTTCAGCTTCAATAAAAATATTATTAATGGCTTTAAAGGTATTTAATTTTTCTGCAATTTTATTTTCAAATTGTTCATTTGTAGGTTGTTCCTTCATTCCTAAACCACCAAATGTACTACCTCTATGACAGGCAAATCCTTCAAGATCTATAGTTTGATATTTATATTTCTCTAGTAAAGTCAATAACCTTGTTTTCCCAGTTCCTGTTTTCCCCCCAATAATTAAAAAATTCCACTTTTTTGAGAAACTATCTAATATCCATCTCCTATATGTTTTGTATCCTCCTTTAAGTGTAATGGTATTGTATTTATATTTTTCTAATAACCAAGCAATACTTTGTGATCGCATTCCCCCTCTAGAACAATATATTCTAATTGATATTTCATTATTATTTTCAGGAATAATTTTATGAGAGTCAATATTCATAAATAAATTATCAAGAAGTAATTTCAATTTTTTTTCAAAAAATTTTAATCCCTCTATTACTGCTATTTCCCTCCCTCTTTTTTTATAAATTGTCCCAATTATTGATCTCTCATTATTATCAAATAATGGAATGTTAATAGAATTAGGCATATGTCCTTTATAATATTCACTCGGGCTCCTAACATCTATAAGTGGTCCTTTAAAACTTCTAAATTTCTCTAGTTCTATACTTTTGGAATACATTGATAGTTTTTGTTTTTAGGTTAATTTATTAAAATGACTAACAAAGAAAAAGATAACGATAGTAATCCTACATTAGATCTGATAAATAAATTTGTAGATTCAAATCAAAGAAAAAGAATAAATTTATTAACTCAAATAGAAGATGAAGTGGATAATATTTTTAAACTTGGTCATTCATTGTTTGAAATCTTTGATAGTGACGGTGATGACTGGGCTGCGGGTTGGTTATTGCAAGTTTTAAAAAGATATAAGCCTGATTTCTTTGATAATGCCAAATTCAATGATTGGTTTAATACCTATTCAGAAATTGATATTAATTATGCAGAATTGCAATTGATGTTAGTTGAGCAGAAATTTGAAGAAGCTGATAGATTAACAAGCAGTTACTTAAGGAAGTTAGCAGGAAAACTAGCTGAAAAACGTGGATATGTTTTCTATAGTGAGGTTAATAATATGTCAGGTAAAGATCTACAAACAATTGATAGATTATGGACTATTTATTCTACTGGTAGATTTGGCTTTTCTATTCAGGCAATGATTTTAAAATCAGTAGGAAAGAAATATGAATTGTTGTGGCCTAAAATAGGATGGAAAAAAGATGGTTTATGGACAAGATATCCCTCTTCTTTTTGTTGGTCATTAAAGGCTCCTGATGGACATATGCCTCTTATAAATCAATTAAGAGGAGTAAGGCTTATGGACTCTATTCTTAGACATCCTGCTATAGCTGAGAGACACAACAATATACTTTAAAATAAGGTATTTAATAAGTTAAAATTAGGTTAGTATCAAAATATTATTATGTCCTTCTTTCAGGGCAAAAATATTTTTAAAAAATTCCTAAAGAGTTCAAGGATTAACTGGTCTATTTTTGAATTTGAATCTTCATTACAATTAAATGAATTTGTAGATCAATTACTAGAACCCATTAATAGAACTCAATCAAGCTACCTCATCAAACTTGGCTTACATGAAGCCCTTGTTAACGCAGTTAAACATGGAAATAAATTAGATCCAACTAAAAATATTAGAGTAAGAAGAATTATTACTCCTAATTGGTGTGTTTGGCAAATCCAGGATCAAGGTAATGGTTTAGAAATAAAAAAAAGAAATTACAAATTACCAAAAAAAGTAAATAGTATTAATGGACGTGGCTTATACATTATTAATGAATGTTTTGATGATATTAGATGGAGTAATAAAGGTAATAGGCTTCAATTGGCTTTAAAAAGGTGATTTTTACTGGGACAAGGTTTATCAACGTTAATTTCTTTTAACCATTTAATACTTTCTTCCATATATTCAATGGTTTCTTTCTCATTACAAGAAATAATTAATTGACATAACGCTGCTGAAATAAGTTCTGCAGATCTTTTATATTTGTTTCCTTTATCAATATGCCATTTTGTATGATCAATTTTTAATTTTCCATTAAGACTTTGCACAAGCTTAATAGTATCTTTATCCCAATATGTCATAGAAGTTTTTGATCTACTTTACAGCAGACCATACTTTGGTCATAAAAAAGGAATTTGAATTAACATTTTTAAAACCAACTTCTTCGAGTTTAGAATTTATGTCCTCTTTTATGTAATCACAATAAAAAGGCTCATGAAAAGTTTTATAGAAATTTTCCATTATGGATGTAAAGTCAGGGGAATCACTTATTTGAATCGAATCTGCTAATACTAATGTTCCGGAAGGTTCAAGTACTCTAAAAAATTCATTTAATACTTTAGCTCTAACTGTTCTCGGTAATTCATGAAATAAAAAAACACAAGAAATGCATTGAATGCTGTTATCCTCGAAAGGTAATTCTTCGGCATTACCTTTTATTAATTCAATTAAATCCCCATCAAGATCTGAAATATATCTACTCGCCTCTTTCAAGTATGAATCAGATAAATCAATTCCTGTAATTTTTTCTTTGGGGAATGCTCCTCTTAATTGTTTTAATGTCCTTCCTGAACCAGTAGCTACATCAAGAATTTTTATAGAACTTTTTTTTCTATCACTAAAATTTTCAAGTCCTTCTTTTATTGGCTTTATGATTCTCCTCCTCATTGAGTCAGCACTTCCATTAAAAAGTATCTCTACTTGTAAATCGTAAATACTAGCTGAAAATTCTGATAAATAACCATCTGTTTGATGGTGAAAGTTTCTTAGGTAATAGTGAGGATAATTATCTTTTTCAATCGATTTTGGAAGATCATCAAAGTTTTGGTTTCTTCGTCTATTCCATGTATTAGGCATATCTAGCCAAATTTTAGGATATTGACTCAAATATCTAAGCCATGGTTCATCAAACAATAATTTTTTTGGATATATATTTTTTTCTGCATCATTCCAATCTTCCTCTCTTAATAAATCCATTGAGTTTTGGATTTGTAATAAAAGGTTCTTATCTATATCAAAGTTTTCTAGATTAGAATCGGGAAGAATAAAGTTCATTATCCTTGAACTAATTTGCTTATGAGCAAATCCAGCAATGCTTTTACTCTGTTGAAGCGTTTTATATGCAATTTTTGAAATAGATTCCCTAGCCATTTTTAAATTTATATATATATATTCCAACAAAAAAAAAATCAATTTGAGAATATTTTGTGATAATTCTCAAATTGATTAATGTGAACCTTTAGATTCTCTTACTTATGCGTCATAGTACATGAAGAATTCATGTGGATGTGGCCTCTGTCTTAATTGTTGTACCTCTTCGTATTTTATATCGATAAAGTTATCAATAAAATCTTCTGTAAATACTCCACCAGCTAATAGATAATCCTTATCTGCTTTGAGTGCATTAAGTGAATCATTAAGAGATGAAGGAACGGTATCAATTTTTGCAAGTTCATCTGCTGGAAGTTCGAATAAATCAACATCTACACCATCACCAGGATCTATTTGATTTTTAATCCCATCAATACCAGCAAGCATCATTACGGAGAAAGCTAAATATGGGTTAGCAAGGGCGTCACCTGATCTAAATTCTAATCTTTTGGCTTTTGGACTTGGACCTGTTAAAGGTATTCTGACAGCAGCGGATCTATTACCCTCAGAATAAACTAGATTAACAGGTGCTTCGAATCCTGGAACCAATCTTTTGTAACTGTTTGTAGTTGGATTAGTAAATGCTAGGAATGAAGGGGCATGTTTAAGTATTCCTCCGATGTACCATCTAGCTGTTTGAGATAAATTTGCATAAGCACCTTCTCCAAAGAATAATGGCTCTCCACTCTTCCACAAACTTTGGTGAACATGCATTCCAGTACCATTATCGTTAAATACAGGCTTAGGCATAAAGGTAGCTGTTTTGCCATACTTTTTAGCTACATTTCTTACCACATATTTATACGTCATAACGTTATCAGCAGCATTTATTAAAGAATCAAATTTCATTCCGAGTTCGTGTTGGCCTGCACCAGCAACTTCATGGTGATGTTTCTCTGTAGGGATACCTAATTCACCCATAAGAAGAAGCATCTCAGATCTGATATCTTGCGCAGTATCATTTGGTGCTACTGGAAAATATCCTTCTTTATACTGTATTTTGTATCCTAAGTTTCCACCTTCTTCTATTCTCCCTGTATTCCATGGTGCTTCAATAGTATCTACACTATAAAAACAACCTCCTTCTTTAGAATCATATCTAACATCATCAAATAAAAAGAATTCTGGCTCTGGTCCAAAAAATGCAGTATCTGCTATGCCAGTAGAGCTTAAATATTTTAATGCCTTTTGAGCTAAAGCTCTTGGACATCTATCATAAGGCTCACCGCTTCTTGGCTCTTGAATAGAGCAAATCATACTAAGAGTTTTATGTTTATAAAAAGGATCGATCCATGCTGTACTTGCATCAGGCACCATTGACATATCAGATGCATTAATTGCTTTCCAACCTCTTATTGATGACCCATCAAACGCTAAGCCTTCTGTAAAAGAATCCTCTTCTATCATGTCTGATGTAAGTGTTAAATGTTGCCATTTTCCATGAATATCTGTGAATTTTAAATCGATGAGTTCAATTCCTTCGTCTTTAATTTGACTTAAAACATCTTGAGGTGACTTAGACATAATTTTTTAATACCTTCTATGAAATTAATAACTTGATGATTCTTGTTATGTATCAACCGTAACTTTTTTTAAGACTAGATGACTTCTTTTAGTGTTTCAAGTCATAAGTTTAATAATTGTTTACCTAAATATTTAAATTGAATGAATTTCTTTAAATAAATCTCGCTTATGCGGCGATATTAGTCTAATTTAAAAGTAATTGAATGTAATGCTTTGACAGAGGCAAAACTTATTTCTGCTTTAAATGAAGAGAATTTATCTCATTTCTCAAAGACTTATGTTCCCTCTAGACTTTTATTAGGTCCAGGTCCTTCTAACGCACATCCAGAAGTTTTAAACGCTCTTTCCCTAAATCCAATCGGTCATCTAGATGAAGCATATATTTCATTAATGTCTGATGTTCAACAACTTCTAAGATACACCTGGCAATGCAATAATCGTCTTACTCTCCCAATGAGTGGTACTGGAAGTGCAGCTATGGAAGCTTCAATAGCGAATTTTATTGAGGAAGGAGAAAAAATTCTTATCGCTAAAAAAGGATATTTTGGAGACAGACTTGTTGATATGGCTACTAGATATAAAGCAGATATATCTATTATGGAAAAACCTTGGGGTGAATCTTTTTCTTATGAAGAAATCAAGTATGAAATAGAGACTAAAAAACCAGCTATATTTGCTATTGTTCACGCTGAAACATCTAGTGGGGTTTTACAACCTCTTGATGGAATTGGTGATGTATGTAGAAAAAATAACTGCTTGTTTTTAGTTGACGCAGTTACTTCCCTTGGCGCTTTAGAACTATTGATAGATGAATGGAAAATAGATTTAGCGTATAGTTGTAGCCAGAAGGGATTAAGTTGCCCGCCTGGATTAAGTCCTTTTACAATGAATGAGAGAGCTGAAGAAAAACTAAGTTCAAGAAAAACAAAAGTTCCTAACTGGTATTTAGATTTATCCCTTTTAAATAAATATTGGGGTTCAGATCGCGTTTACCATCATACCGCCCCTGTAAATATGAATTTTGCTATTCGAGAGGGTTTACGATTAATTGCAAATGAAGGTTTAGAGAATGTTTGGAATAGGCATAATACCAATGCAAGGAAACTGTGGAATGGTTTAGAAAGTCTAGGCATGGAATTACATGTTTCAATAGATTATCGATTGCCAACTCTTACAACAGTTAAGATCCCACCAGCAGTTGATGGAGATGGTTTTAGAAATCATCTTTTAAGAAACTTTGGAATAGAAATAGGAAATGGACTTGGAGAATTGTCTGGTAAGGTATGGCGAATAGGATTAATGGGCTTTAACTCAAGTGAAGAGAATGTCGACAGATTATTAAACCTATTTGATACTGAGTTAAAGAAATATTCTATTTTTGAGTCCTCAACTTTTTAAACCATAATTTTAATATTTGACTGCATTCTTCTTCTAATATACCCCCTACAATTTCCATCTTGTGATGAGAGCTTTCATGCTTTGATAAGTCAATTGACCCTCCCAATCCACCTCTTTTCTTATCGTAGGCACCAAAAACAACTTTACCCATCCTCGCTTGAATAAGTGCCGATGCACACATGGTACATGGTTCTAAGTTTGTTATAGTAATACATTCATTAAATCTCCAGTCATTTTTTATTAGAGATGCCTGCCTTAGTGCAATTATCTCAGCATGACCTAATGGGTCTTTATTTACACTTCTCCTGTTAACCCCTCTTCCAATACATCTTCCTCTTTCATCTAAAATTATTGAAGAGATTGGTAGCAGAACTTTTCCAATTTTTTCTGATCTTCTTAATATAGAATTCATCCATTTAATGTAATTTAAATTATTTGTTTCTTTATGTGGATCATTATTACTATTTCCATTTTCAAAAATATTCCTCATTTAACAATATTGAGAATAGACTTATTAATAGATATTTTATCTGATGACTGAAGATTTAATTAATAAAAAAGATATATACTTCCCTTCGTCTTTAGGGACTAACGATAACTTTATTACTCACCTCAATAGGGCAACTCAAATTCTTTGTGACTGGTTCTCTAATGCCGAGAAATATGGTCCATTAACCTTTGATGAGAATTTCAAGTGCTTAATGCCTGATGAGTATGGTAATTCTACAGAAGATTTGTTTTCTGAGATTCAAGCCCTTCTAAATAATTCATTTAATCCCGTTCATCCGGGCTCTCTAGCTCATCTTGATCCCCCGCCTTTAATTTTTTCTATTTTAGGAGATTTAATTGCTGCCGGTTTAAATAATAATCTTCTTGCTTACGAGTTGTCTCCAAGTGTTACTTTGCTTGAGGAATCATTATGCAAATGGTTTGCAAAGAAAATAGGGTTTAATGATTCTTCAGGAGGCATAGCAGCTAGTGGAGGCACTTTAAGTAATTTGAATGCACTTATAGCAGCTAGACATAATGCTGGATTAGGTTCAGATCCTAATTCTGTATTACTTGTAAGTGAAGATGCTCATTCTTCGTTCATTAAATGCATAAGAATTATGGGTCTTGATGATACAAATCTAGTAAAGATTAAAACTGATAATAATGGTTGTATGGATATGGATAATCTAAAAAATTCTTTAAATCAATGTTCAATAAATAATAAAAAAATCTTTGCTATTGTTGCCACATTAGGAACAACTGTAAGAGGAGCAATTGATCCTATTAAGGATATAAGTGATATATGCAAAAAAAGAAATATTTGGCTACATATTGATGGCTCTATTGGTGGAATTTTTGGAGTAACATCTATTCCAATAGAAGGTTTAAATAATATTAATCAGGCTAATTCCATAACAATAAATCCCCAAAAAATTATTGGCATTACAAAGACTTCCTCTCTGTTATTGGTATCAAATATGCGTACTTTGGAAAATACCTTTTCAACTGGACTTCCATACATATCATCTAAGGAAAATATTATAAATAGAGGAGAATTAGGTATTCAAGGTTCTAGACCTGCAGAAGTTATAAAACTTTGGCTTGGATTAAGATCTTTAGGTTTGAAAGGAATGGAAGATATATTAAACTCATCAATTAATAGAAAAGACTTTTTTATAAAAAATATTAATGAAAATAAGTTTGAAATATATTCAGGTCCTCTACATATTATTTCTTTCTTACCAAAGGGACTTAATACAAAAGAAACAGATTTCTGGACTCAAACTAAAGTCAATGAACTAATGAAAAATAATTTTATGCTTTCTAGACCAAAATTTAAAGGCAAATATTATTTAAGAGTTGTCATGGGTAATTACAATACTAACGAATCTCATATTGAAGAACTTTTGAAAATTTTAGATGCTTAACAATGAAAATCGGTAGACCAAAAATTATTGCAATAGTAACAGGGTTTATATCTATAGCCATATGTATTGCTTACTTACTTTTAATAACAATCTTTGATTTCAGAACTTATCTAAATGATCAATTATCAAATCTCACATAGGAAATGGAGGCAAACTTTTATTTGACTTAAAATATTTTCTTATCTCGATTTTTGAAATAGCTTCTTTGACGAAGTTATTTAAAATGTCCTCTCTCTTACTTATTCTGTAGATTTTATCTACAACTTCTTGAATTCCTCCATCTCCCCAATCTTGTCCATTTTTAAAATATTCAATCAAACTTAGTCCTACTATTTTTATTAACCAGCCTGCTGTAATTGATTGTATCGATTTAGATATTATTATTTTAGTCAAACTTGAAGCTAAAGCAGGAGAAAGAATGGCGAGCCCTCCTTTTAGTATACCTTGTTTAGCCAATGCGCTTAGCAATGATTTCGATAAATCTTTTGCATCTTTTTTAGTAAGATTTATTTCATATATTTTTGATAATTCCATTATCATTTGAAGGTTAACCGAGGCAGTAGTAAGAAAATCAACCGCTGGAAGTGGATTAACTAGGATTACTCCTCCTGTTACCCACATATATTTATTAATCACTTTATTAGACATTAAGTATCTTTGTTCTTGTACAAAATTTTTACTTTTAATACCTAACTTTTTTGAGCGAAAAAGGATATTATCTGCCAATAACTCTTCACCATTATTATCGAGCGTTTCAATTATTTCTTTAAATAAACTTCCTACCTCTGGAACTAAATTTAAGGCATCTGATTTTACATAAGGAGATTGTTGAGGTATTGCAATTGTTTTAACAACTGAAATTTTATTTTTTCTAGCTGAAGTTATAGAAATTATATTTTCTTTGATGAGGTTATTTTCATCTCTAGACCTTAAATCACATTTATTTAGCACTATTATTATTTTTTTTCCTATTTTCAATAATTCATTAATTAAATAGTTTTCGTATTTATTTATGTCCTGATCTAACACAAAGAGAACTAAGTCAGAATTTGATGCTTGTATAATTGTTGCTTTTTCTCTTTCTTCGCCTAACTTAGATGGTTCGAATAGTCCTGGAGTATCAATTATATTAATGTTTCTTTTTAATATTGGGATACGAATTTTATAGCTATTAATTTGCTTTGTTGTTCCTATTTTCGCTGATGTTTGTCCGACAATATTTTTCAATAAAGATCTTACTATTGATGTTTTTCCTGAGGAGCCTGCTCCAAAAAGAGTAACTTTATAATCTCCTGTTTTTAGTTGTGACTCTAGTTTAGTTTTTTGGTAATTTAACAATTCAACTTTTACTTTATCGTTAATTTTTTTATTAATTTTCTCGATCCCTTCCAAACTTATCTTGGCAGCACCATATGTATTCTTGAATGAAAGTGTATTCTTTTTATTTTTGTATATAACTTTATAAACTATTTTCTTAAATAATTTTTTATCAATATTATAAAAGATATACATAGTTAATATTAAAAATAAAAGCGTATAAATATTTACTATTCTTATTAATATCGAAAATAAAATATATAGAAATAAAATAAAGATAAAATATTTTATATACTTTAATTTAAAGTAATTCATATTATCCTTTGTTTTTAAAAATACTATAAAGTAAAAAAATAAAACCAATATTAATAGATATATCAGCAATATTAAATACTGGAAAATTTATAATATTTAAATTTATAAAATCAATTACAAATCCTTTTAATATTCTATCCATTCCATTACCAAAAGTTCCTCCAAGAATAAAGCTATAAGAATAGAGATCAACTGATTTTAAAGTATTTTTCTTTAATATTAAATAAATAAGTAATATTGAAAAAATAATACTTATGAAAGATAAAAATATTCTACTACCACTAAATATGTTAAATGCTGCCCCGTAATTTTTTACAAAGTCTAATCTAAATAAGAGAAAATCTTTATTTATAAATATTTTATAATTATAAAACATTATATATTTCGTATATTGATCTATTAAAACAATAAAAATACTTAATGAAAAGTAATATAATTTTGTTTGTATTTTATTAATCATTATTTGCTATGTTTAAAACGCTTTATAGGCTCAATAAATAATAATAGTGGAAATAGCATTAAAAAATGATATCCAATTTTACCTGCAGAGTATTTCCCTAAATTATATAAAAATATATTAAATTGACTGTAAAATATAACATTTATAAAGTTGTAAAATATTCCAGTTAAATGCATGGCACCTATTGCTATAAATCCATTTTTTAAAAAGTTGACAACATTTATTTTATTTTTTTTATTTAAATTATCAATTACTTTTATTAATGGATATACTCCTAATAAATAACCAAAATTTGGAGTGAGTAAATATCCTATTGACCCACCGTCATGAAAAACTGGCAATATAAATAACCCTAAAACTATATATATAGTAAATGCTCTATAAACAACTTTTCTATTAAATAAAAGTGTAAGTAAAATAATTGTTGGAATTTGCCATGTGATAGGTATGTCAAAGTTAATACTTGATTTATCAGTAAATGGGAGTGGAATATAAATAGGAATCAGGGTTGATATTATTATTGATTGAAGACATAACAGTATCTCAATTAATTTATAAAAATTGAGCATGTTTATTAATTTTATTTATAAGCTTCTTAAGGCAACAATAGGATCTAATTTAGAAGCTCTTTTTGCGGGTAAAACACCAAAAATTAAACCTATTGATCCTGAAATAATCATTGTGGATAAAGTAGTTGTCATACCTACAGATGCAGGCAATGGTGTAATCAGAGATAATAGAAAAACACCTGATAAACCGGTTGTTGTTCCTATTAATCCTCCAATTGTAGATAAAATCAATGCCTCAATTAAAAATTGAATTAATATATCTGACTGTTTAGCACCAATTGCTTTTCTAAGACCTATTTCTTCAGTTCTTTCGCTAACAGAAACAAGCATAATATTCATTATTCCTATACCTCCAACTACTAAAGATACTGCACCAATACCTGCTAAGAGAAACGTTAGTCCACTCGTAATATTAGTTACAATGTTTAATGCATCTTCTTGTGATCTAACTGCAAAGTCATCATCTCTTATTATTTTATGTCTTTGTCTTAATAAATTAGTAATTTGAAATTTTGCTGCGCTTGTTGCATTTTTATTTTTTGCTTCAACACTTATGAAGCTTAAACTTACACCATATGTAGGGTCCTTCCCCGTAATCCTATTAACCATTGTAGTCAATGGAATATAAGCATTTTTGTCTTGATTACTTCCAAATACTGCCCCTTTGGGTTTCAAAATTCCTATTATTTCATAAGTATGATCTTTAATTCTAATTTTTTCCCCAAGTGATGAAGATTTATTTTCAAAAAATTCCTCTTTTAGATCAGGACCTATAACTACATAACTCCTAGCGCTATTAATATCGCTTTGTGATAAGAATCTACCCTTATCTACTTCAAAGCTTCTAACATCAAGAAACTCAGGAGTAACTCCTGCAATTGATATATTTAGGCTCTTAGAATTTGATTGTACTATTTCATTCGCTGAGATTTGAGGAGCTACCTTTTTTACTGTTGGGACTTGATTACTTATTGCTAAGGCATCTTCTAATACTAAGTTTTTAGGAAATGAAATTCCTCTTCTTCTTGTGTCATTATTTCCAGGAACAATAAATAAAACATTTGCGCCTAAATTACTTAATTGATTTTTTGCTAATGTTTGAGCACCTCTTCCAAGGCCAACAAGTGTAATTACTGATGCATTGCCTATAATTATTCCTAGCATAGTTAACGAACTTCTTAATTTGTTTGAGACCAATGTCTTGGTTGCCATGCCTAAGGCTTCCTTTATTGAAATATTCCTAGACATATTTATATTTATCTATTGATTCTTCATCATCTTCAATTTGCCCCATATAAATAACCCCTTCATTAAGTTGCAATGTAATGAGGTCTCCATTAATAATTTGATGATCATTTATCTTTTCTAAATTACAAATTGTAGAAATCTTCTTATTATTTTTATTAAATAACGCGTAAACATCATCAACATTTTGGTTCGTAACAATCCCGGCAATATTTTTGCTAATTGGAATATTTGCCATTAACTCTTCTGGAACAAATAATATTTCTCCTGGACAAATTAAGGACATATCAAGATTATTTTTTATTATTCTGGCTTTTCCTGTAACTCCAATTTCCCCTATTGAAATTCCTCTTGAAACAATCTTTCTAACTAAACCGACTTTTATTAAATCTGTAGACCCACTAATACCAGTTAATGTACCTGCTGTTTGAACTACTAAATCTCCTTGATTTAGTATTCCCATTTCCTGAGCAGTTTGCATAGCCAAACTAAATGTTTTTGCGGTTCTTTCATCATTTTTAACTACTATAGGAGTAACACCCCACACTAGTTGCAATCTTCTAGCCACACTCCTCTCTGTAGTAGTCGCTAAAATAGGTGTTGGAGGGCGGAATTTGCTTACATTTCTAGCAGTAGAACCTGATTTTGTTAAAGGAATTATTGCTCCTGCATCAAGTTGTCTAGCTATATTACTTACAGCTGCACTAATAGCATTTGGGATTGTACTAGGTAAGTGACTCTCTATTGCTTTAAGTGGATAATCCCTTTCAATTCTTATAGCTATAGTTGCCATCGTTTGTACTGCTTCTACAGGATAATCACCAACTGCAGTCTCGTTTGAAAGCATTACAGCATCGGTTCCATCAAGTATTGCATTGGCTACATCGCTTACTTCTGCCCTAGTTGGTCTTGGATTTGAAGCCATTGAATCAAGCATTTGAGTCGCTGTGATTATTGGTATACCTAATGTATTAGCTTTTCTTATTAATTCCTTTTGTAAAAGAGGGACCTCTTCAGCTGGCATTTCTACTCCCAAATCTCCTCTAGCAACCATAACCCCATCACATAATGGTAATACAGTATCAATTTGGTCAATTGCTTCAAATTTTTCTATTTTTGCGATTACTGGAGTTGAATGCCCATTTTTGTTTATTAAATCTTTTATCTCATTTATATCGGATGGATTTCTTACGAAACTTAGGGCTATCCAGTCAACACCTTGAGATAAGCCGAACTTTAAATCCTCTTTATCTTTATCTGTTAAAGCTTTTACTGATAGTTGAACATCTGGGAAATTTACACCTTTATTATTTGAAAGAACCCCTCCTACAGTAACCAAACATTCTAAAAGATTAGCTTTTATATCTACTTTTTCTACAATCATTTCAATTTTACCATCATCTAATAATATTCTTTTTCCTTTACTAACTTCTTGAGAAAGTTTTTCGTAGGTGACATTTGCAATAGTATTTGTACATTCCACTTTGTTGGAGGTTAGTGTGAATTTATCACCTTTTTGAACTTTGACTGGACCATCATTGAATCGCCCCAATCTAATTTTTGGTCCTTGAAGATCTTGTAAAATACCAATATCTATGGCTAATTTTTCTGATACATCCCTAATAGTTTTAATTCTCTCTGCATGATCTTTATGATCTCCATGTGAGAAATTTAATCTGAATGTTGTAACTCCAGCCTTAATTAAATCTGTAATTATCTCTTCAGATTGAGTCGCAGGGCCAATAGTAGCTACAATTTTTGTTCTTCTTTTTAAATCAATATTCGACATATATAAATAATATTGCTAGATATAAATAAATTTACCATACCCAAAGTTAGTTATTTAAGTCATGGATTTTAAAACTTATCAGAAAAAAGCAAGAGAAACAGCTCAATATCCTAATTTAGGCTCAAATAATATTTATCCAACTCTTGGTTTAGTTGGCGAAGCTGGTGAAGTTGCAGAAAAAGTAAAAAAAGTAATTAGGGATAAAAATGGAGTATTTGATAAAGAGTCAAAATTAGGTATAAAAAAAGAGTTAGGAGATGTTTTATGGTATATATCTAATCTTTGTACAGAATTAAATTTCAATTTAGAAGATGTTGCCTTACAAAACCTTGAAAAATTAAAATTAAGAGCTGCTAAAGGTAAGATAAGTGGTTCAGGCGATGATAGATAAAATTTAGCTATATCCTAAGCTTGCATACTGAAGATTTGTAATTAAGTTTTGAATAACATTTAAAAGTAGAAAAGCTAATAATGATGAAATGTCAAATCCGCCAATTGGAGGAATAATACCTCTAAAAATGTTTAAATAAGGATCTGTGATAGACGTTAAAGCAGACAAAATACCATTACTCCAATCGATTCCTGGAAACCATGTAAGTAAAATTCTTATTATTAATATGAAAGAATAAATTGATAGTGTTTGACCCAGAACTGCAAAAATCTCAGATAACATCTTTGTTAAGTAGTTTTTTCTATCTTAACATTTCCTTATTATTGCTGCTTGTTAATGCCGCTTCCTATATTTGAGAGATATTCATCACTTACAGCAAAAGTTTGGAAAAACTTCTCGGATAATGACAACCAAAATGATCTGCCATCTTTTTGCTTTCGTTTCACAATGAATTTCTTTTCTAGTAATTCTTTAATATGTTCATAAGCACCTGAGCCTCTTAGAAGTATAAGATCTGATTGTAGAATCTTCTTTTTAATAGCAATAGTTGCCAATGTCCTTAATTCTGATGTTTTAAGATCAGAAGGCAGTAAATCCTCTACAAAATCATTAAGACTAGATTTTAACTCCAGACAAAAACTATTATTTACTTCATTTAATACAATTGCTGAGTTTGGGTTGGAATATTTATTTTTTAGATCTTTAATTGATTCATTTATTGAATTTATATCCGTATTAGTAATTTCAGAAAGATCTTTTTTTGTTATTGGCCTTCCTTTCAAATAAAGGACAGCCTCAATTCTAGTTATTAGATCTATATCAGATATTTTCTTAGTAATTAGATCAGATTGATTAATTTTAGATGACCAAATTCTTTCCTAATTTACCTTATATTTAATCTGATGCACCAAGGAATAATTTATACGTATTGTTTTTAGTCTCATCCCAGTATTTATAACCTAAAATTTTTACAAATTTTTCCCATTCTGTAATTTCATTTTTATCAATTAAAACTCCAATTACAATTTTACCTACATCAGCACCATAGTTTCTATAGTGAAATACACTTATTGTCCAATTAGATTTCATATTATTTAAGAAATTTATTAATGCTCCAGGTCTTTCTGGAAATTCAAATCTATATAGCAACTCTACAAAATTTATATTATTCAATTCATTAATTTTCTGTGGTAATCTTCCACCTACCATATGTCTGAGATGATTTTTAGATAATTCATCATCACTTATATCTATAAATGGATATTGAGAATTTTTAAATTCATCTAATAAGTTTTTTTTATCAATTAATCCATAAACCTGCACTCCTACAAATATCTGTGCGTTTGATGAATTTGACATTCTATAGCTAAATTCAGTTAAATTTCTATCATTAAGCAATTTACAAAAATCAATTAAACTACCAGCTCGTTCTGGAATTTCAACTGCCATCATTACCTCTTTGCACTCTCCAAGCTCGGCTCTTTCTGCAACAAATCTAAGCCTTTCAAAGTTCATATTTGCACCACATGCTATTGCGATCATTTTTTTATTTGTATGATTAGACTCGAATATGTCTTTTTTCATTCCAGCAATTGATAATGCTCCTGCAGGCTCTAGTATCGATCTAGTATCTTCGAAAACATCTTTTATAGCAGCACATATTTCATCTGTATTAACCGTAATCATCTTATCAATATATCTTCTACCAATATCAAAAGTATTATTACCAACTTTTTTTACTGCCACTCCATCTGCAAACTGTCCTACCGAAGATAATTCCACAATTTTTGATTCTTCCAAAGACTTTGACATAGCATCTGCGTCTTTAGGCTCTACACCAATTATTTTTACCGTAGGCCATATTTTTTTTATGTATAAAGATATTCCTGCGATTAATCCACCACCACCTACAGCAACATAAATGGCATATGGTTTTTCATTTGATTGTTGTTCAAGTTCAATAGCTATAGTTCCTTGTCCTGCGATTACGTCTAGATCATCAAAAGGATGAATAAAACATAATTTTCTTTCTTGGCTAATACGGATTGCTTCTCTATAAGTTTCATCATAATTATCTCCATATAATATAACTTTTGCTTTTAAATTTTTTACTGCGTTGATTTTAACTAGAGGTGTTGTTATGGGCATTAAAATAGTAGCTTGACAATTTAACTTGAGAGCACTCAATGCCACCCCTTGAGCATGATTCCCAGCACTGGAAGTAATTACTCCCTGAGCAAGCTGTGACTTGTTGAGCTTACTCATTTTGTTATATGCACCTCTAATTTTAAATGAAAATACGTCTTGAAGATCTTCTCTTTTTAAGTAAATTTCATTTTTAAGTGAATTACTTAAATTATGAGCTTTTTCAAGCGGTGTTTTTTTTGCTACTTCATAAACTTCAGCTTGAAGTATTTTTTCAAAATAATCATTCATATACATATTTTTAGCACTAATTATTAATCTAATAAAACATTACATGATCTATTTCATAAAAAGTACTCATTTTGCACCTCGGCGTTTTAGATTATATAGATAACTATTTTTATGTAATGCTTTTAAGTGAGTTAAGTCATCCGAATGAACTACATGGCTTAACAGTTGCACAATTAGAGGAAATTGCTTGTCAAATTAGGGAAAGACATCTTCAAGTAGTATCCACCAGTGGTGGACATCTTGGTCCTGGATTAGGCGTAGTTGAGTTGACATTGGCTTTATATCAAACTCTTGATCTTGATTTTGACAAAGTTGTTTGGGATGTTGGTCATCAAGGTTATCCTCATAAATTAATAACAGGTCGTTTCTCTGAATTTGATTCTCTTAGACAACAAAATGGTGTAGCAGGTTATCTGAAAAGAACTGAAAATAAATTTGACCATTTTGGTGCAGGTCATGCAAGTACATCTATTTCAGCAGCATTAGGAATGGCTATAGCAAGAGATAGAAAAGGAGAAAATCATAAATGTGTAGCTGTAATTGGTGATGGAGCATTAACTGGTGGAATGGCTTTAGAAGCCATAAATCATGCTGGTCACCTGCCAAATACACCCTTTGTTGTAGTACTAAATGATAATGATATGTCTATATCTCCTCCAGTTGGCGCTCTTTCATCTTATTTAAATAAGGTTAGACTTAGTCCCCCATTACAATTTTTATCAGATAGTGTACAAGAAAGTGTGAAAAATATTCCGTTAATTGGTAAGGATATACCAGAAGAATTAAAAAATATTAAAGGAAGCGTGAGACGTCTAGCTGTGCCTAAAGTTGGAGCTGTTTTTGAAGAACTTGGGTTTACATATATGGGTCCAATTGACGGTCATAATATAGGAAATTTAATTAATACATTTAATGCTGCTCATAGACTAAAAAAACCTGTGCTAGTTCATGTTGTTACAACGAAAGGCAAGGGTTACCCTTATGCAGAAGCTGATCAAGTTGGGTATCATGCACAGTCTGCATTTGATCTTACGACTGGGAAATCTATTCCATCTAATAAACCAAAGCCTGTAAGTTACAGTAAAATTTTTGGTCAAACCTTATTGAAAATATGTGAACAAGATAGCAAAGTTATTGGTATTACTGCTGCAATGGCTACTGGCACCGGATTAGATATTTTGCAAAAAAATATCCCAGATCAATATGTCGATGTAGGAATAGCTGAGCAGCATGCGGTTACTCTTGCAGCAGGAATGTCCTGCGATGGTCTTAAACCAGTTGTAGCTATTTACAGCACTTTCCTTCAACGTGCTTTTGATCAACTAATACATGATGTAGGGATACAAAAATTACCTGTTTCATTCGTACTTGATAGAGCTGGAATAGTTGGTGCTGATGGTCCTACCCATCAAGGGCAGTACGATATCAGTTATATGAGATCCATACCTAATTTTGTCTTAATGGCTCCAAAAGATGAGTCCGAATTGCAGAGAATGTTAATAACATCAATTAACCATAAAGGACCTACCGCTCTAAGAATACCAAGAGGTTCTGGATTAGGCGTAGCTGTAATGGATGAGGGGTGGGAACCAATTAATATAGGTGAAGGTGAAATACTAGAAGATGGTAATGATATCTTAATTATTGCTTATGGTTCGATGGTCGCTTCGGCAATTGAAACATCAAAGATCTTAAAGGATATGAAAATTAATGCATGTATTGTAAATGCAAGATTTGTAAAACCTCTTGATCAAAACCTTATTGTTCCTCTAGCAAGAAGAATCCAAAAAGTAGTAACTATGGAAGAAGGGACATTAATTGGTGGGTTTGGTTCGGCTATCGTTGAATTATTTAACGATAATGAAGTAAATATTCCTGTATACAGGATTGGTATACCTGATGTTTTAGTTGATCATGCATCACCTGATCAGAGTAAGAAAAAATTAGGTCTTATGCCTGATCAGATGGCAGATAAAATTATTGAGAAATTCAAATTAAATAATTAAAAATTATTTTAAAAAATTTCTATAAAACACCACGTGATGCTAATCCAAGTATCGCACCAATTCCAAATATGTGACCTAAGCAATTAGCTCCAACAACTGAGGCGTGACTTAAACCACCATAAAATGTTGAATTAGGTATTTCAAAACCTTCATTAGGTTTTTGAATATTTGCTCTTGCTATTGCATAAGCAATACCATTACATGTAATCATTATCATGGCGCATTTTGGAGACCAAGAAAATGTGGCTGGATCAGCAGCTGCAAATAATGTAGTAAGCATAAAAATTCGTTATTTTTATATATTCTCTAATACTTTTGCATAAAAAAGACAAAATTGTTAAAGGTCTTAAGAGTTGTTTACTTCTAAATTATTTAATATCTTTAAGAAACCAAATAATATAACAAAATCACTTAAGGTTAGGAAAAACTCAGCTGAACCATGAAGTAGGTCAACTTCAACAAGTGTTTTATCATAATAAGTTAATGATAAAATAGATAATACTATAGTTATAAATACAAAGAAAACTGTCAAGGAAAAGCCTGTCTTTACAAATCTATTGATAGCTTTGAGTTTGTATAAGTAAAACAAAAAGATTGAATATGGAATAATTGAAGCAGCAAATAATACTGTATTATCAAAAGTCGCTAATTTTTCTAAAAACATTAAGAAAAAATCATTCATAAGTAAACGAAGTTTTGTATATAACAATAGTTGCTATTGCTAATGTTGTGTTACCTATAAAAGTCAATATTCCTTGAAGAGTTACTAAACCATACAAAGATTCCTGATTATCGAAAATATGCCAGGTAATTGCACACATGGCACTAATTAAATTGGGAATCATAGCTAGGCTTAACCAAAAAAACGTTTTGTATTTTTCATAATTACTTATTTTTTTAATTATAAATATTGCATAAATCCATTCAATTACTGATGAAATATGTATTAACCATGTTCCAAATGATAGTTCGTGCAAAATTTTAAATTTTTTTCTTTAATATGTTAAGGACTTCCTTAGCATGATTTATGGGTAAGACACTTATCCATCTATAAGAGATTTTACCTTCTGGAGAAATCAAAAAAGTATTTCTATCTGAAAATGGAGGTATCCAGGAACCATATTTATCACTAATGATTCCATTGGGATCAGATAATAAAGTATAGTTTATAGATTTCTCACTGCAGAAACTTTCATGAGAGTCTTGATTATCAGCACTAATGCCAA
>CACGNA010000007.1 GCA_902574425.1 uncultured Prochlorococcus sp.
TTGATTCTGCCCGGGAAAGAATTACAAAATTCAATCCTAATTCTGAATTATTAACCTTCGCAGAGAGAATTAATAATTTAAATAAAAATTTTAGCCTTTTAGATTTTTTCTATTTCGGAGATTTATTAATGTTTTTGTTAGAAGTAGATGATAATGTGAAGTTTTTATAAAGCAATTTTAAGTTTAAATATCTCCATAATCAATGGTATCAATCGATCTAAAAAATACAAAATGTTTCGGTTCGGAATTTTGCATAACAAAAAGGTAGTCAACGGGCGTTTTTTCCGATACTGTCTGGTTCATATATATAATTTGCAGCCTGAATGTTCATGAGTGACAACACTTCTGAGTCAAATCAAGACTCTGGCTCCGATACAAGCGCCGACACCAAAAGTTTTTCAGAGAAGTACTCTGATGTAATGGGCAAAGTCAACGAAACACTTGGAAATGTTGATTGGACCCAAATGGGAAAATACGGTAAAGCCGCAGGCATTATTGCCGTTGTGATTATTGCTCAAATAATAATTAAAGTTGTTATTGACACGATAAACTTTTTCCCAATTCTTCCAGGCTTACTTGAACTACTAGGAGTAATTGTTGTAGGTCAATGGAGCTGGCAGAATCTTCGTACAAGTGAAAATCGTGAAGCTGTTTTAGATAAGGTACAAAATCTTAAAAAGACATATCTAGGATAGTTTAAGATCACATATTGATTATTGCTTTTACGTAATTTTTGACTTGATTTAAATATGATCCGCCGAACATATTGGCATGATTCAATATGTGATAAAAATTATAAATAATAATTCTATTTTCAAAATCTTTTTTTATTGGGAAAATTTTATGGTACTCTTCATAAAATTCTTTTCTAAAACCTCCAAATAATTTTGTCATAGCTATATCGACTTCATTATCTGCCCACCAAGATGCCGGGTCAAATATAACGCCCTTACCACTTTTGTCCATTCCTGCATTTCCTGACCACAAATCACCATGAACGAGAGCATTTATTGGTTTATGATTAAGTAATTCTGATTTAATCTTTTCTTTTAATTTATTTATAGTTTCTTTCTCTAAAATCTTTGAATTAAGGATTAATAATTGAGGTATTATCCGTAAGTTTAAAAAACAATCTATCCAATTATCTTCCCAGCCTTTTTTTTGATCTGTTGTTCCGATAAAACCCTCAACCGGAAACCCAAACATTTTTGGATTAGATTCAGCTGATTTTAAGTGCATTTCTCCTAAACCTTTTCCAAGCTTTTTTTGGTCAAAGTTTTTTATATCTATCCATTCGATTAAAAGAATCTCTATGTTTTTTATATTTTTATATGCAATCACTTCAGGAATAACTAAGTTTTCTTGATTAATATACTTTCTCAAATTTTGAAGACAAAATTTTTCAAATTCCAGAAATTTTTTGTTTCTAACGTTTCTTTTAAGGAATAATTTTTTGTTTGAGAATTCTATTTGCCAGGCACTATGAATATCACCCCCATGTACTTGTTCAATACTTTTTGGATAGGTTTCACCTAATTCATCACAAATTTCGTTAACTTCAATAGAGGATAATTTTTGCATTTTCTATGAGAAAGTCCGAAATTGTTGTTGTTGGCGCTGGTATAGCAGGACTAACTTCTGCAGCAATTTTATCAAAACAAGGATTATCAGTGACTTTACTCGAATCTCATACTCAATCAGGAGGTTGTGCAGGTACGTTTAAAAGAAAGAATTATATTTTTGATGTTGGTGCAACTCAGGTTGCGGGTTTAGAGAAAGGAGGAATACATTCTAGGATTTTTGATTTTTTAGATATTCCATTACCTGAAGCCACAATTTTAGATCCTGCCTGCATTGTTGATTTAAATGATGGTAGTAAACCCATACCTATTTGGTATGAAAAAAGTAAATGGATTACTGAACAAGAAATGCAGTTTCCTGGGAGTAGGAGATTTTGGAAACTTTGTACCCTCATACATCAAAGTAATTGGATATTTGCTAATAATAATCCTGTATTACCAATAAGTAATTTTTGGGATTTTTCTCAACTGCTTAAAGCACTAGTACCTTCAAACCTTGTCACAAGTCTCTTACTTAAATCTACTATCTTTGATTTATTGCGGATATGTGGATTATCAAAGAATCAGCGTTTGATTAAATTCTTAAATCTTCAACTAAAACTTTATTCTCAAGAGGACGTTTATAATACTGCAGCATTATATGGATCTACTGTTCTTCAGATGTGTCAACAGCCACATGGTCTGTGGCATCTTAAAAAATCTATGCAGTCTTTAAGTGAAGCATTAGAAAGTTCATTAAGTAAAACTGGAGTTAAACTGATTTTTGGACAAAAAGTAAATTCTATAAATTTTGATGACCTGAATATGTGTTGGAAAGTATCTGCTAATTCAAAAAAAAATTCTTTTATTTACCAAGCAAAAGATTTGATTTATACCGCGCCTCCTCAATCTTTGCTCAAGCATTTGAAAGATCCTTTAAAAAGAAAACTAAGTTATAAAAATCGACTTAATAATTTACCTGATCCAAGTGGAGCTTTAGTTTTTTATTCAGCATTAAAAAAAGAACATATTAAAAAAACTTCTTCCAATCATTATCAATTTGTTTCGAATGAAATTGGTTCGTTATTTGTATCAATTAGTGATGATGGTGATGGAAGAGCACCAAAAGGTGAGGTTACTTTAATAGCAAGTATGTTTACTAAGACAAAAGATTGGTTTGATCTAGATAAAAAAATTTACTTAAAGAAGAAAAAGGATTTCATGAAAAAGATATCACTTGAATTGGAAAGTCAATTAGATATTGATCCTGAAAATTGGCTACATCGGGAATTAGCAACCCCATTGGGATTTGAAAAATGGACAAATAGACCTAATGGAATGGTAGGCGGGCTTGGTCAAAATCCAGATATTTTTGGATTGTTTGGATTATCAAGTAGGACTCCTTTTGAAGGTTTATGGCTATGTGGAGACTCAATTTATCCTGGAGAGGGCACTGCAGGTGTTAGTCAGTCTGCATTAATGGTTGTAAAGCAAATTTTAGCTTCCAAAGGCATAGAAAATTTTAATTTATAAAATTTTCTCTGATTTCTTTTGCTTCAGCAAGTTTGGTAGAAAGTAACTTCCAATTTTTTCGTTTTATAAGAGATTCCAATGTGTTAAGTTTATTTTTAAAGTTATTAATGGCATTTAAAACATTAATCTGATTATTCATAGCTAAATCTAGGCCTAGTTTTTCATTGCCGCCGCCAACTCTCGAAGTGTCAGCAAATCCTGTAGCTGCAAGCCTTTGTGTGAGATCTAATAAAGATTGATTATTTTTTGTATGTACAGTTTCAATTAGGGCAGAAGCTAAAAATACAGGCAAATGAGAAATTAGAGATACTGCTTCATCATGCTCTTTTGGTGAAGCTTGGCAAATTTCACAATCCATTGATTTTATTAAATTGGAAATAGTTCTTACTGCATTAAAATCACTATTTTGTGTAGGGGTAATGATCCATTTTGCATTTTTAAAAAGACCTTCAAAACCGGAATCAACTCCTTTTTTTTCTGTTCCTGCCATTGGATGTGATCCAATAAAGAGAGGATGTAAATTTTCCCATGTATTTACAATTGGTTCTTTAACAGAGCCTACATCAGTTAATATTGTTTCTTGAGGTATTGATGCTACTAATCTTTGAGATGGATTGATCAAATCTTTAATAGGTAATGCCAAAATTATGAGCTCACATTTTTTTAATAAGCTAAGATCACAGCTAATAAAATTTGCAAGCTTTTTTTCCTTAGCTTTTTTTTCATTAAATTCATTATTTGCTATTCCATAAATTGTATGGTTTAAACTTTGGAGTTTTAATCCTAAAGAACCGCCAATTAAACCTAATCCTACTATTCCAATTTTCATAGATTGATTAATTCAAGACCCTCTTATATTGATACTAATTTTTTGTATATTAGGTTCATGAATTTTGTATGTATTTGAAATTAAATTAATTATAAATGCTTGAAATTTTAAGTCATCAATATTTGAAAAATTTTTTGAGAGATCAAAGTATTAATTGGGAACAAATATATTCTTTTGGGAGGATAATTTCCAAGTGTATTAAAAATGATTCTACATATCTAATTAATTCAGAAATTTTCTCTAGCCATGATTGGTTACCTCCAATTTTGATTTCTCTATTTTTAAAGGAAGAGGATTCAACTTTTATTTTATCTAAAGAAAAAATTCAATTTATAAGCCAATTTCAGATTGATTCATTGAAAAATCTAGGTTTTAATTTTAATTTAAAAAATAATCAACTGATTTTTGCAAATCATCATGTTCGCTTAATCACAATCCAAGATTTACTTAATGATCCCAATTCTCTTAATCTTAGAAACCATCGAATAGTTTATTCCGGAATTGAGGATATAAAACAGGATTTAAAAAATCATTTTAGAATTTCTTTACTGAGAAAGGATTGGACAAAAAATTCTGAAGAATTTGAATTAATTAATCAAAAATTTATAAAAGTATATGATTCGTTAAAGAAAAAGTTCTTCATGAGAAAGGTATTAGGAAATAGTTATATTAATTTAGATGAAAAAGAAATTAGTTTTTTTTCAAACTTTTTTCATCAAAATTCTTTTTTTTCTGATAAATTTTTAAGCGTTAACAAAGCATTATCTCAAGGCTGGGCATGCTGGGTAAAATTAAATGATACAAATTTTGACTGGAATTTGTATTTGCAGCCAATAGATGAACTTTCTCAAATTAAAGAATTTTTTTCAAATAATAAATTTGTTTTTTTATCAGCATTGAGAAAAGATAATTTTTTCCAAATGTATCTTAAAAAGCATAGTTTAGATATTGACTTGATCATTAATTTTAAAAGTAATTTTGAAGAGAAAAATATTTCATTATATATACCCTCTAAACAGTTGCTTCCTAATAATCCTCTTTTTACCGATTCAATCTTAGATAAATGCAAAAAGTTAATACTTTTTAGAAAGGGTCTAACTTTAGTTTTGTCTGACGATATTGTTTTAAAAACTAACCTTGCTACAGAGTTAGCCTCGCAGTACGGGAAAAGGGTATTGCTAGAGACAATTCCCTCTCGGAATAATGAAATTCTTTGCTCTAGTTATGATTGGTGGATTATGAATTCTTATTTAATACAAATTCCAGAACTAATTATCATTCCTTTACTTCCGATTCCGAATATGTCAGAACCTATTAATGCAATTACAGTCTCTCATAAAAAAAAGCTTTCTCAAGATTGGTTTAGAGACTTTTTTCTTCCTCAAGCCAGAATAAAACTTGAAAGATCTATTGCTCCTTTAAGAAGAAATTCAGGTAAGTTAATAATTTTAGATGGAAGAGCAAATAAAAGAAACTGGGGAAGATTACTTTTGCAAAACATTCAACCCTCAAAACAAATTAACTATGTGCTACCTTTTGATTAGGTTATGATTTTGAAAACTAACTAAAGAAATATGGGAGAAGCAAAAAGACGTAAAACACTTGGGTTACCTCCAAAAAAAAATAATACTAAAACTAAATTTGATGAGTCTCCAAGATTATTTGAATGGCTTCCCTTTACAATCAATCAAAAAGATAACCTAATTAAATTAAGTATTAAGGCCAGTTGGTTTGGAATCGGAGGGTTAGTAATCTTATGGATTGTTGTGAGATTTATAGGCCCTGCTGCTGGGTGGTGGACTTTGGCTGATTCTTTATAAATCTAAGCTACCGTTTTTATATCATTAACAGCGATTGTATTCTTAGGATTGCTATTTAATGCTTTCATTGAATTAGAACTGACTTCAGTACCTTCTGTTAATTTCTCTTTAACTATAGATTCTACTTTATTCCTAATTTCTAAGTTTTGATCAAGCCAAATAATTGTATTATCTCTTCCTTGTCCAATATTTTCTCCTTCATAACTATACCAAGCACCTCTCCTTATTATAATATTAGTCTCTTCTGCTAAATCTAATAAACAGCCTGTTGTACTAATACCTTTTCCGAAGAGAATATCAAATTCTGCAATTCTAAATGGTGGTGCAACTTTGTTTTTGGCTACTTTCACTTTTGCTCTTATGCCATATTCTTCAGTACCTCTTTTAAGAGTTTGAATTCTTCTTATATCAAGTCTCACTGAGGCATAAAATTTTAATGCATTACCTCCTGTGGTTGTTTCTGGATTGCCGTATGTAACGCCAATTTTGAGGCGTAATTGATTCAGGAATATGACCGTACATCCAGATTTCCCAATATTGCCTGTTATTTTTCTCATTGCTTGACTCATTAGTCTTGCTTGGCTTCCAATTACGTGATCTCCCATTTCTCCTTCTATCTCGGCTCTTGGAGTTAGTGCTGCTACCGAGTCAACAACTACAAGATCTACTGCACTCGATCTTATAAGTTGGTCAACTATTTCTAGAGCCATTTCACCAGTATCTGGCTGTGAAACTAACAAATTTTCAACATCAACTCCTAACGAGGCTGCATAAACTGGATCGAGTGCATGCTCAGCATCTACAAATGCTGCTACTCCTCCATTCTTTTGGACTTCCGCAATCGCGTGAAGCGTTAATGTAGTTTTTCCTGAACTTTCTGGTCCGTAAACTTCTACTACTCTTCCTTTGGGATAGCCTCCTCCTAATGCTAAATCTAATGTGAGCGCTCCAGTAGATATTGTTTCTACTTTCATTCTCGAAGCGTCACCAAGTCTCATTATTGATCCTCGTCCAAAATTTCTTTCTATTTGACCTAAGACGAGACTTAATGCTTTGTCTTTTTCTTTTGATTCAGTTTTTTTCTTTTCTTCAAGACTCATTGTTTGATCTATCGGTTAAAGTTCTTGTAATTATTCTAATTTTGGAAATTTTTATTTAAACCAAACTTCATAAATACAAACTATAGTACAAGTGTACTCTAGCCGATTATTTTTAAATTGCAACTAATTCCTCAAGGTTACCTAATTTGAGTAATTTGATTTCATTACTTAAATTATATCTATCTGATTCTTTTAAATATCCCCAATCAGCTAGGAAGCATGGAATATGAGAGGTTGCTGAATTTTGTTTAATATCAATTAGAGTTTTTTTTCTATCTTCTATAAAACCTAAAATTTCATAAGTTTGTGTAAGCTTTTCAGATATTTTGATTTTTGTTCCGGATTCATAACCAAAAATAAATTCTGGAAAAATATTTAATTGTATAAGAATTCTTTCTGCAAATATTTTCCCTTTTGTTGTTATTATTCCGGTTTTTATTTCTCTCTTCTTTAATTCTTTCATGAAATTTATAATTTCAAAAAATGGATTGTGTAAATTCACCCAGGATTTAAAATCTTTATCAATTTGGTACTTGCGAGACTTATCTAATATTTTTTGTAAATCTTCAGCATTCCAGGAATTATCTTTTAATATCCTCTGGCAATTTTGATGATAATTATTTATGAAATCATCTTTATTAAGATTTTTTATTGGATTTTCTGTTTTTATAATTTCGTGAACAATTAGAACCATTTCCCAACCATATTTAACCCAAGGCCTAATTTCTTTAAAGGTATTTGGTACTTCTTTATAAAGTTTTTGATCAAAAGAGATGTATGGTGAATTTAAATATTTTTCACAGGCTAGCAAAGAACTATGCCAATATTCATGCATTCCATCGACTATAACTCCATCAAAATCAAATAGAAATATTTTTTGAGAAGACACCAATTGAATATTAGAACTGGGCCGCTAGGATTCGAACCTAGGAATGTCGAGACCAAAACCCGATGCCTTACCACTTGGCGACGGCCCATTGGACTTCTAGTTTAATACATCAAAAGATTTTTTTCTATCAAAAAAATACAAAGTTTTTACATACACAGCGCAAGTTTTTAAAAATAAAAATTTTACTTGAATTAGCTCGATTTCCATGGCTCTAGAAATTTCTGAGCTTTTTTGATTGCTAAAGCCATTCTTTCAGGATACTCATAGAGTCTTTTGTTATTTTTGTGAGCAAATTCAATAAGGGGCTGCATAATTTTTCTTGCAGCACTTCCAAATGCTATTCCGTCTGGTAAATTGTTTGACTGTAAAAATTCATGAGTTTTTTCATTTGTTCCTCCTGCTAATTGAATTAATCCTGGTGGAAGATCTGAACCGATTTTTTCAAACAACTTAACTGCATCTCTACTTGTTGTCGGAGCAAGATCACCAGACATTGGCCTTCCATCTAGCTGCCAAATAAGGGGAATATTAAGTTCATTAAGAATTTCATATCTTTCCCAAAGAGCTTTCAAAAGATCTTCAGGCTCTTGTGATTTTTTGACAGATTGATTTAATCCACAACTGATAGATATCTTGTCTAATTTCGTTTTAGAACTTTTAAGGATATTTACAACTTTTGTAAAAGAATCTAGGCGATTGATTTCCGTATGAATTTCTACTGCATTAGGCTTTATTTTTTCAAGTGTTGATGCTAAATCATCCTTTGACAAATTATATTCATATTCACTAATTAGATTTAGGGGACAGCTACTTAAACATCTTCCACATCCATAACATTTACTCTCTTTGATCCCAGAATTATCAATTGCAAAGGTGGGGCATACTTTTTCGCACGGTCTTGGACAATGAGGGGGACATTTTAATGGATCAAATTTTGCTTTACGAAAGTGGATATCATTACCATCACTAATGCTTATCATTAATCCAGGAGAGTTTTCAAAGACTCTTTTAGCCCACTCGATTCCTTTTTTTGCTGCATGAACTATAGATTCTTCTGCGGCAACATCTATGTAGTCGACACCAGCAGCAGTATAAATTGCACATAAATCTTCGATAGCAACAATATCTTCATTACTGGCACCACAAATTAACTTAATCCATTTATCTTTTTTATTCTTGGTTTTAATCAAACAATTTAACTTTCAAATTCATCCAAAATATAATCACTTAATGGCTTCCATTCAAGTTTTCTTGAACCACCCATTTCAACAACAATTGTTAGTTTATTATCTTTAGTGCAAATTTCTATTAAGCTCTCCAATTCAGATTGAGACAATACTTGACCTTCTAACAACCAAAGTAATTTATTTTTATCATTTTCATTAAATAATTCAGAAGCTTGTGGAATTACTTGTTGAACTTCCCCTAGAGCTCCGTTTCTTCCCACGCTTTGATGTCCAAGGTGAGGTGGTCTAACGCCATGCAATTTGAGCAAGAAGACTTCTGGATCTCCAAGCCCTCTTGCTGAGGTTATGAAAGTTTTAAAGCCCTTGGCCCTCATTCTCCTCAAAAGACGAGTTTCATAACCACCTTCAAGAGGAGCAAACATTGCAAGACATTTGTTAGATTTTAAATCTTTATGAAACTTTTTCCCTGTGAGAAGTAATGGCATAAAAATTTCCTTTATTACTATTTTATTTTATTTTATGGTACTTGATGATGTACAATTGTGATTCAGTGAATTTTTAAGCTCGCAAGCTAGCCGAGCCTCTAGAAAATTTCACATTTTTTAGCGTTTCGTTAAAAAAATCAGGTGGGTTTATCCTAGGAGAAACTATCTAAGTTGTTAGATAAGTCTCAACCTTCTTAATTGTTTTTTTATTAACTTAATCACTGAAAGATTTAGATAATTAAAAAATCATTACGAGCTAGCCTAATTTAGTCTTATGTCTATAGGGATTTTAGGAAAGAAATTGGGCATGTCCCAACTTTTCGACGACAAAGGTAATGCTGTACCAGTTACTCTTATTGAGGCTGGTCCTTGCCGTGTCACACAATTGAAAACTACCGCTTTGGATGGTTATACTGCCGTTCAGATAGGTTATGGTTTGTCCAAAGAGAAGCATTTAAGTAAGCCTGAAAAGGGACATTTGTTGAAATCAGGTGAAGAACTTTTAAAGCATTTGAAAGAATATAGAGTTGAAGAAACGTCATCTTATGAAATCGGAAATCAAATAACTGTAAAAAACTTTGAGGTAGGTCAAAAAGTTGATATCAGTGGCAAATCTATGGGTAGAGGTTTTGCTGGTTACCAGAAAAGACATGGTTTTAGCAGAGGTCCTATGAGTCATGGTTCAAAAAATCATAGAGCTCCAGGTTCTACAGGAGCAGGAACAACTCCAGGCAGAATTTATCCTGGGAAAAGAATGGCAGGAAGATATGGAGGAAAACAGATAACTACAAAAGGTTTGTTAGTTCTAAAAATTGATGATCAGAAAAATTTGCTTGTAGTAAAGGGTTCTGTCCCAGGTAAGCCTGGCTCAATTGTCAACATTAAGCCAAATAATGTTGTAGGCAAAAAAGGAGGTGAAAAATCATGACAACACTCGAAACTCTTAAGTGGGATGGTAAAAAATCAGGCAAAGTTACTCTTGATTTAGCAATTGCTAAAGATACTTCTTCGGCAGACTTAATCCATAGAGCAGTTCTTAGGCAGCTAGCAAATAAAAGACAAGGAACAGCATCAACTTTGACAAGATCTGAAGTACGTGGGGGCGGTAGAAAGCCATACAAACAGAAAGGTACAGGAAGAGCTCGTCAAGGATCAATAAGGACACCCTTAAGACCTGGGGGCGGAATTATTTTTGGACCGAAGCCACGTTCTTACAATCTTGATATGAATCGTAAGGAACGTAGATTAGCTCTTAGAACAGCACTTATGTCCAGAGTATCTGATATAAAGGCTGTTGAAGATTTTGGATCTACTCTAAAGCAGCCTAAAACAAGCGACATCATTAATGGCCTTGCCCGATTAGGCATACAAAAAACTGAAAAAGTTTTGGTTATTCTTGATAGTCCGTCCGATTTGATAAAAAAATCCATCAATAATATTGAAAAAGTAAAATTAATCGCCGCCGATCAATTAAATGTATTTGATATTCTGAATGCTAATAAGTTGGTAATAGGGCAATCAGCAATAAATAAAATTCAGGAGGTTTATGCATCATGAGCAATTTATTTGATTCTCGTTTAGCCGATGTAATACGAAAGCCAGTTATTACTGAGAAAGCTACAAACGCATTAGATATTAACCAATATACTTTTGAAGTAGATCATAGAGCTGCAAAGCCAGAAATAAAGGCAGCTATTGAAGCCTTGTTTAGTGTTAAAGTCATAGGAGTTAACACTATGAATCCTCCTAGGAGAACAAGAAGAGTCGGGAAATTTTCCGGAAAACGTTCTCAGGTCAAGAAGGCAATTGTACGTCTTGCTGAAGGAGACAAAATCCAACTATTTCCAGAATCTTAAGGAGTTTTAATCATGGCAATTCGTAAATTTAAACCTTATACACCTGGCACTAGACAAAGAGTAGTTACTGATTTTAGTGAAATAACAAGTGCAAAACCTGAGAGATCATTAATAGTCTCAAAACATAGAGTTAAAGGCAGGAATAATCGTGGAGTTATTACTTGTCGTCATCGTGGAGGTGGTCACAAAAGGCAATATAGATTAGTTGATTTTAGAAGAGATAAAAGAAACATTAACGCTAAAGTTGCAGCTATCCATTACGATCCTCATAGAAATGCAAGGCTTGCACTTTTATTTTACGAAGATGGAGAGAAAAGATACATTATCGCTCCAGCTGGAGTAAAAGTCGGCCAAAATGTTATTTCTGGAGAAAGTGTTCCAATTGAAGATGGAAATGCAATGCCACTTTCTGTTATGCCATTAGGATCAAGTGTTCATTGTGTTGAGTTATATGCAGGAAGAGGTGCTCAGATGGTTAGATCCGCAGGAGCTAGTGCCCAAGTGATGGCAAAAGAGGGAGATTATGTTGCTTTAAAACTACCATCTACTGAGGTAAGACTTGTTAGAAAAGAATGTTACGCAACTCTTGGAGAAGTGGGTAACTCAGAAATAAGAAATACTAGCTTAGGTAAAGCAGGAAGAAGAAGATGGCTTGGAAGAAGGCCTCAAGTAAGAGGAAGTGTAATGAACCCATGTGATCATCCACATGGAGGAGGAGAGGGAAAAGCACCAATTGGTAGAGCAGGTCCTGTTACTCCATGGGGTAAACCAGCTCTTGGGTTAAAGACACGTAAAAAGAACAAACCAAGTAATAAATTAGTAGTTCGAAGGCGTCGTCGCGTTTCTAAGAGGAGTAGAGGAGGAAGAGACTCTTGATTAATTCATTTATTAATTTAATTTCTATTTTATAAACATGGGACGTTCACTAAAAAAAGGACCTTTTATAGCAGATAGCTTGCTCAAAAAGGTAGAAAAACAAAATTCTGATAATGACAAGTCTGTTATTAAAACTTGGTCCAGATCCTCTACGATTCTACCTGTAATGATCGGCCACACAATCGCCGTACACAATGGGAAGACTCACATCCCTGTATTTATAACCGAACAAATGATTGGCCATAAACTCGGTGAATTTGCTCCTACACGCACTTACCGAGGTCACATAAGAGATAAGAAAGGAGCAAAATCATGACAAAAACACCTGAAACAAACAAAACAGCCATTGCTCATGGAAATTATGTGCGCGGATCAGCCTCTAAAGTGAGAAGAGTTTTGGATCAAATAAGGGGTAGGTCTTATAGAGATGCATTGATTATGTTGGAATTTATGCCTTACAGATCTACTGATCCTATTACTAAAGTTCTAAGATCTGCTGTTGCTAATGCAGAACATAACCTTGGAATGGATCCCTCCACCTTAGTTATTTCCTCTGCATGGGCTAATAGTGGTCCAGTAATGAAAAGGTTTAGGCCTAGAGCTCAAGGTAGAGCCTTCTCTATCAAAAAACAGACTTGCCACATAAGCATTTCTGTTGAATCTGTTCCTACTCAAACTAATACGGAGGTACAAAACTAATGGGACATAAAATACATCCCTCTGGACTAAGATTAGGAATTACTCAAGAGCATCGCTCCAAATGGTTTGCTACTTCCAAGACATACCCAATGCTTCTCCAAGAAGATTATAAAATTCGTACTTTTATACAGAAAAAATATGCTTCAGCCGGAATTAGCGATGTTTTAATAGCTAGAAAAGCTGATCAGCTGGAACTGGAATTAAAAACAGCAAGACCAGGAGTGATAGTTGGAAGACAAGGTAGTGGAATTGAAGAATTAAGGTCTGGAATTCAGAAAACTATAGGTGATAGGACCAGGCAAGTTAGAATAAATGTTGTTGAGGTTGATCGAGTTGATGCGGACGCTTTTTTACTTGCTGAATACATAGCGCAACAACTTGAAAAAAGGGTTGCTTTTAGAAGAACTATAAGGATGGCTTTACAAAGAGCTCAAAGGGCTGGAGTTTTAGGTCTTAAAATACAAGTAGGGGGAAGGTTAAATGGTGCTGAAATTGCTAGAACTGAATGGACTAGAGAAGGTAGAGTCCCTTTACATACTTTGCGAGCTGAAATTGATTATGCAATACGTGAAGCCAATACAACTTATGGTGTCCTAGGAATTAAAGTTTGGGTTTTTAAAGGTGAAGTTCTTCCTAAAGAAGAACAAAAAATCCCTGTAGGTGTAAACCCGAATAGGAAAGTTAGTCGAAGACCTCAGCAATTTGAGGATCGTTCAAATGAGAATTCATAGGAGGTATAAAAATGCTTAGTCCAAAACGTACTAAATTTCGTAAACAACACAGAGGAAGAATGAGGGGGGTAGCCTCTAAAGGGAATACTATTGCCTTCGGTCAATTTGCCCTCCAAGCTCAAGACTGTGGATGGGTAACTGCTCGTCAAATTGAGGCAAGTAGACGAGCAATGACTAGATATATCAAACGTGGAGGTCAAATCTGGATAAGAATATTTCCTGATAAACCTGTCACTATGAGGCCTGCTGAAACCAGAATGGGTTCTGGTAAAGGTAATCCTGAGTTTTGGGTTGCAGTTGTAAAACCAGGCAGGATCCTTTTTGAAATGGGTGGAGAGGATATTACTGAGGAAATTGCAAAAGAAGCTATGCGTCTAGCTCAATACAAACTTCCTGTAAAAACAAAATTTATCTCGAATGATAAAAATCTAGAACTTTCCTCCCAAGAAAATTCAAAAAATAATAAGGAATCTCAAAAGGAGGTTAAACAATGAAAAACTCAGAGTCACTTAAAGAATTTAAAAAATTAAATTCTGATCAAATTACTGAAAAGATTGACCAATTACGAAAAGATCTTTTTGATTTGAGATTCAAGCAAGCTACTAGACAGCTTAATGAAACTCATAAATTTAAAATTATTAAGAAACAAGTTGCGCAATTACTATCCCTCAGTAAAAGTCAATCTGCTTCTCAAACAACTTCTGATTAATTATTTAGTTATGGCACTTAAAGAAAGAATTGGTACTGTTGTCAGCGACAAGATGGATAAAACAGTTGTTGTTGCTGTTATTAACAGATATCCACATCCCACTTATAAGAAAATTGTAAGTAGAACCACTAGATATAAGGCTCATGATCCTGAAAATACATGTGTTCTAGGTGATCGAGTTAAAATTAGAGAAACTAGACCGCTTAGTGCTCATAAAAGATGGGCAATAGAGGAGATCCTTAATAATAAAATCCAGACTAAGGAGGTTAAAAAATGATTCAACAAGAAACTTATTTAACAGTCGCTGATAACAGTGGTGCAAAAAGACTCCAGTGTATTAGGGTTTTAGGATCTAATAGAAGATACGCTCATGTTGGGGATGTAATTGTAGCAACAGTAAAAGATGCTCTTCCGAATATGGGAGTTAAGAAATCTGAAGTTGTAAAGGCTGTCATTGTTAGAACTAAAGCAACATTAAGAAGAAATACTGGTAATTCAATCAGATTTGATGATAATGCTGCCGTTTTGATTAATGAAGATAAAAATCCAAAAGGGACTAGAGTTTTTGGTCCTGTAGCTAGAGAATTGCGGGATAAAAATTACACTAAGATTGTTTCTCTTGCTCCGGAGGTGATTTAAATGTTGGATTCATTAAAACAAAAGAAAAATTTCCAAAGAATAAAAATGAGATTAAAAACTGGAGATTTAGTAAAAGTAATTAACGGAAAGGAAAAAGGCAAAACTGGCGAGGTTTTAAAAACTATCCCTCTGGAAAATAGAGTAGTTGTTAAGGGAATTAATCTTAGGACAAAACATGTAAAACCAACTCAGGAAGGAGAAACTGGAAGAATACTTACAGAAGAAGCATCTTTACATGCATCAAATGTAATGTTCTTTTCCAAGGATAAAAATCTTACAAGTAAGATTGAATACTTTATTGATAAAGAGGGAGTTAAGAAAAGAAGATTGAAGAAAACTGGTGAACTAATTGATTAATTTTTCATCAGAAACTAGATTTAAACTTTTTCTAATTTATCAATTCTGACAAAGACCAGAATTAACAAAAAATTATGACTCTAAAAAATCGCTACAAAGAATCAATTAGACCAAAACTTTTAAAGGACCTTGGTCTTAAAAATATTCATCAAGTACCTAAAGTTGTAAAAGTCAACGTTAACAGAGGTCTTGGTGAAGCCGCTTCTAATTCAAAAGCTCTAGAAGCTTCTTTAAACGAAATGGCAACAATTACAGGACAAAAGGCCTTAATAACTAGGGCTAAGAAAGCTATCGCGGGTTTTAAAATTCGTGAAGGTATGCCAATTGGTTGTACTGTAACTTTGAGAGGAGACAGGATGTATTCCTTTTTAGAGAGATTTATAAATCTAGCGTTACCAAGAATAAGAGACTTTAGAGGCGTTAATCCAAAAAGTTTCGATGGGAGAGGTAATTACACCCTTGGAGTTAAAGAGCAATTGATTTTTCCTGAAATCTCTTTTGATAAAATAGACTCAATAAGAGGTATGGATATAACTATTGTCACAAGTGCAAGATCAGATCAAGAAGGTAAAGCTCTCTTGCAAGAGTTAGGTATGCCTTTTAGTAAGAATTAAATTACAACTATGTCAAATCACGATCCTATTTCAGATATGCTTACTCGGATTAGAAATGCGAGTCAAAAAAAGCATACAACAACAACAATCCCATGTTCAAAAATGTCCTTAAGTATCGCCAAAGTGCTTCAAAAAGAGGGTTTCATTTCTGATATTAATGAAGAAGGTGAAGGTTATAAATCACAAATAATACTTGGTCTCAAATATAGTGGTAAAAATAAATTCCCAACTATTCGATCTATGCAAAGAGTTAGTAAACCTGGTTTGAGAATTTATAAGAATACTAAAGGCTTACCAAAAGTTCTTGGAGGTCTTGGAGTTGCTATTATCTCAACTTCTAAAGGCGTTATGAGTGATCGCGATGCCAGGAAGCAAGGTATAGGTGGCGAGATCCTTTGCTACGTTTATTAAGGAGAATTAATTATGTCAAGAATCGGAAAAACACCAGTACCTATTCCAGATAAAGTCACAGTTGATTTTGATGGGTTAACGGTTGTAGTTAAAGGCCCTAAGGGTGAGTTAAAACGTCTAATGCCTGAGGGAGTTAGTTTTGATAAAAAGGATAATACTGTTGTTGTAATTCCTACTACAACCAAAATACATTCCAGGCAAAGACATGGTTTATGTAGAGCCTTAATTGCAAATATGGTTGAAGGGGTTAGTAAAGGTTTTTCAAAAAAACTTGAAATTGTAGGCGTTGGATCCAGAGCACAAGTAAAAGGTAAAAATCTAATTGTGAGTGCAGGATATAGTCATCCTGTAGAAATGACCCCCCCTGATGGTATAACATACAAAGTTGAGAGTAATACAAACGTTACCGTATCTGGAATTGATAAAGAAATTGTTGGCAACGAAGCAGCAAAAATCCGATCAATTAGACCTCCAGAGCCTTATAAAGGAAAAGGAATTAAATACCATGATGAGAAAATTCTCAGAAAAGCTGGTAAATCTGGCAAAAAATAATTCCACTTAAAAAAATGACCAAACTTTCCAGGAAATTACAAACCCAAAAAAGACATAGAAGATTAAGAAGGTTCTTAATTGGAGATGCAACACGTCCAAGATTGTCTGTTTTTCGCTCTAATAACCATATTTATGCACAGGTTATAGACGATAGTGTTCAAAAAACTATTTGTTCTGCTTCAACTGTTGATAAAGAACTCAGAGAAAAATCAGAGAAATTACCCTCTGATTGTAATTCTTCTTCTATTGTTGGAAAACTATTAGCAAAGAGAGCAATAAAAAAAGGTATCAAGCAAGTAATTTTTGATCGTGGAGGCAATTTGTATCACGGAAGAGTTAAGGCTCTTGCAGATGCTGCTCGTGAAGCTGGCCTAAAATTCTAACTTTAAATTTTTTACTATGACTGACACTCCACTAAAACAAGAAGCTCAATCAAAAACTGATAATGTTCCTAGTGCTAACCCTAGCGAACTAAAAAAGAATAATCGTAATAACGATCGAAAAAGAAATAGAAGAGGTGATTCAAAAAATCTAGAAAGAGATTCTGATTGGCAAGAAAGGGTTGTTCAAATCAGACGTGTATCTAAAACTGTTAAAGGTGGAAAAAAAATGAGTTTTAGAGCAATCGTTGTTGTTGGAAATGAGAAAGGTCAAGTTGGAGTTGGAGTTGGTAAAGCTGGCGATGTCATTGGTGCAGTCAGAAAGGGAGTTTCAGATGGTAAAAAGCATCTTGTTAGGGTCCCCTTAACTCCAAATAATTCAATACCAACTTTATCTAATGGTAGAGATGGTGCCGCTAATGTACTTATTAGGCCAGCCGCTCCAGGTACAGGTGTAATTGCTGGTGGTTCAATTAGAACAGTTTTAGAATTAGCGGGCATAAAAAATGTCTTAGCAAAAAGATTGGGAAGCAAAACTCCTTTGAATAATGCAAGAGCTGCTATGGTAGCTCTTTCTCAATTAAGAACACACAAATCTGCCTCTAGGGAGAGAGGAATCTCACTTGAACAGCTCTATTCTTAAAAATCATGACTTCAACATTAAATAATCTTAAATCAAACTCTGGCTCTAGAAAGAAAAAATTAAGAAAGGGTAGAGGTATTGCTGCCGGGCAAGGTGCTTCATGTGGTTTTGGAATGAGAGGACAAAAGTCACGTTCTGGAAGACCCACACGTCCAGGGTTTGAAGGTGGCCAAATGCCTCTGTATAGAAGAGTTCCTAAATTAAAGCACTTTGAAATAATTAATCAAAAGAACTTTTCTATAATAAATTTAGATAAATTAAATGATTTCAAAGATAACGATACTGTTAACCTAGACTCGCTAGTTAAGAAAGGATTGATCTTTAAGCCAAAATTTCCTTTAAAAATTCTTGGTAATGGAAAAGTTAATGTAAAGTTAACAGTGCAAGCTCATGCATTTACAAAAGTTGCAAAACAAAAGATTGAGGATGCAGGTGGATCTTGCGAGCTTATTAACAATAAATAAATTTACAAAAATATTTAGGTAAGTCTCAAAATGTTTGTCAAAAAAAGTAGAAATCCTAGTGCTTCTGAAATACTCTCCCAATTATTTTTAAATAAAGAACTAAGGAGTAGAGTTTTAATAACTTTAGGTCTTCTTCTTTTAGTAAGACTTGGTATCTATATCCCCATGCCGGGGATTGATAGGGTTGCGTTTAAAAGTTTTATAGATCAAGGTGGACAATTAATAGGTTTTTTAGATATTTTTACTGGCGGAGGAATTTCAACCCTTGGAATATTTGCATTGGGTATACTCCCTTTTATAAACGCATCAATTATTATTCAACTTCTTACAGCGTCATTGCCTGTACTTGAAGATTTACAAAAAAATGAAGGAGAAGCTGGTAGAAGAAAAATTGCTCAAATAACAAGATATGTTTCCTTAGGATGGGGTTTTCTGCAGAGTATTATTTTTGCTTTAATTCTTAGACAATATGCAATTCAGGGGATAAGTGAAACCACATTTGTCTTGCAAACCTCTCTAGCCTTGGTTACTGGCTCAATGTTAGTGATGTGGTTTAGTGAAATTATTACAGAGAAAGGAATAGGTCAAGGCGCTTCATTGGTGATTTTTCTGAATATTGTCGCGACTTTACCAAAGGCTCTGAGTTCAACCATTGAAAAAGCGCAAACTGGTGATCGGGGAGATGTTTTAGGTATAGCAGTTTTACTTGGAGTGTTTTTATTGACAATTGTTGGGATAATTTTTGTCCAAGAGGGAGCCAGAAGAATCCCTATTGTTAGTGCAAAAAGACAAATAGGAAATTCAACATTACTTCCTACGAGGCAAAGTTATTTACCCTTGAAATTAAATGCAGGAGGAGTAATGCCAATTATATTTGCATCTGCTTTAATTTTTTTACCTATAACTATTGCAAATGTTACGGGCAATCCAGTCTTAATCAAATTAGCGAGTAGTTTAAATCCTGGATCCTCAAATCCATGGCCATATGCTCTTACATTTTTCTCCTTGATTTTGGGATTCTCCTATTTTTATGCATCCCTTACAATTAATCCAGTTGATGTGGCTTCAAATTTAAAGAAAGGAGGAGTAGCAATACCAGGAGTTAGACCAGGAACTAATACAGCAAACTACCTAGCAGGTATACAAAATAGGTTGACATTATTAGGAGGATTATTCCTGGGTTCAGTAGCTATAATTCCAGCTGCAGTAGAAAGAGCGACAAATGTTCAGACCTTTCAAGGTTTAGGAGCCACATCATTACTAATTCTTGTGGGTGTGGCTATTGATACTGCTAAGCAAATTCAGACTTATGTTATTTCTCAAAGGTATGAGGGACTAATTAACAATTAATGAAAAAACATTTACTATTTTTAGGAGCTCCTGGAGCGGGGAAAGGGACTCAGGCGGAATTATTATGCCAAACCTATTCTTACTTACACCTTTCCACAGGTGAATTATTAAGAAAAGAAATTGAAATGGATACTATTCTTGGTAGACAGATAAAGGATATTATTATTCGGGGAGAACTTGTTAGTGACGAACTTGTATTAAAAATAGTAAGGCAAAATTTAGATAAGGATAATAAAGGTTGGATTCTAGATGGATACCCAAGAAATTTATCTCAAGCGAATTCATTGAATGAGGTATTAAATGATATAAATCAACCTTTAGAAGTAGTTTTTTACTTAGATATTCCAGAAGAAGTTCTAATTAAGCGTTTGCTTTTAAGAGGAAGAAAAGATGATACTGAAGAGACTATTAGAACAAGAGTTGATATTTATAAAAAAACTACAGAACCATTGATTCAATATTTCAAAGATCTTTCATTGCTAGAGTATATTGATGCTAATAGAGATTTAAATACCATTTCCTGTGATATCAAACAAAAAATGGCTTGATGATGATGTAGAATATACTATTAACGTTTTATTTGCAAAACCCCTATGAAGGTCAGATCCTCAGTTAAAAAAATTAGTCCTGACGATCAGATCGTGAGGAGAAGAGGTAGAATCTATGTTATTAACAAGAAAAGACCTCGCAATAAACAGCGTCAGGGTTAAATTTCAACCCTCATAATTCAAATTTTTTACTTACTCAAAACACGTGGCCAGGATTGCAGGAATTGACATACCTCGCGAAAAGCGAGTTGAAATCGCACTTACATACGTCTATGGAATTGGTTTGACAAGATCAAAGCTAATACTTGCTAATGCAGGTGTAAATCCAGATATTCGTGTCAAAGATCTTTCAGATTCTGATGTACAAAAACTAAGAGGTGCTACAGAGGAATTCACTTTAGAAGGAGATTTGAGAAGAAAAGAGGGAATGGCCTTAAAACGTTTACAAGATATAGGTTGTGTGAGAGGAAGAAGGCATAGAATGAGCCTTCCAGTAAGAGGCCAAAGAACTAGAACTAATGCCAGAACAAGACGGGGTTCAAGAAAAACAGTTGCTGGAAGAAAAAAATAATTAACTAAATCTATTCACAAATTCCAGTATCAAATTAAAACATCATGGCAGCTCCAGTAAAAAAAACAGGTTCAAAGAAATCTAAACGTAATGTACCCAATGGTGTGGTACATATTCAAAGCACATTCAATAACACTATCGTTTCAATTACTGATACTTCTGGCCATGTAATTTCTTGGTCTTCTGCAGGTGCCAGTGGATTTAAAGGCGCTCGGAAAGGCACGCCATTTGCTGCTCAAACAGCAGCTGAAGCTGCAGCTAGAAGAGCACTTGATCAAGGTATGAGACAAATAGAAGTATTAGTTAGAGGACCAGGCTCAGGTAGGGAAACGGCCATAAGAGCTTTACAAGTGGCCGGTTTAGAAATAACTCTAATAAGGGATGTAACTCCATTACCTCATAATGGATGTAGAAGACCTAAACGAAGACGCGTTTAGGTCTTAACCATTCTCCAACCCCCCCCCCCCAAAAAAAACTTTTAACCTTATTTTTTTCCGTTTTGCAATACCAGATTGACAGAATCGACCATCAAATAGCAGATGATCGCTCCCAAACAGGAACTTTTTTAATTGGCCCTTTAGAAAGGGGACAAGCTACAACTTTGGGTAATTCTCTTAGAAGAGTCCTTATGGGAGGACTTGAAGGAAGTGCAGTGACTGCAGTAAGAATAGCAGGAATTAACCACGAATATGCTACTATTCCTGGAGTTAGAGAAGACGTTTTAGATATTCTTCTCAATTGTAAGCAGCTATCAATTAATAGTTCTAATCCAGATCTGGAAATCGGCAGGTTAGTAGCAAGCGGACCAATGGATGTAAAGGCGAATGATATTCAATTCTCCTCTCAAGTTGAAATTGTTGATGGCGAAAAACCGATCGCAACTATTCAGGACGGTCATAACTTAGAGTTGGAAATCCATGTTGAACGAGGTGTTGGATATAGACCCGTCGATCGAAAGAATGAAGAGACAACTGCTATTGATTTGCTTCAAATAGATGCTGTATTTATGCCAGTCAAGAGAGTGAATTTTACGATTGATGAAACTGCTGTAGCAGAAGGCGGAGCAGGTAGAGAAAGATTAAAAATGGAAGTAGTAACAGATGGCTCAACAACTCCTGATGACGCTATTGCTGAAGCTGCAAACCAGTTAATAGAACTCTTTCAGCCTCTAGCTACTGTTACAATGGTTGAGGAAATTCCTGAGGAACCTGAACCATCTCCTGAGGCTCAAATCCCTCTTGAGGAACTAAACTTGTCCGTTAGAGCATATAATTGTTTAAAAAGAGCGCAAGTTAACTCAGTTTCTGATTTAATGGGCTTTAGCTATGAAGATCTTCTTGAAATTAAGAACTTTGGCTCTAAATCTGCAGATGAGGTTATTGAAGCTCTTGAGCGTATTGGAATTTCTATTCCACAAAGCAGAACCTCTGTTTAACAATTTTTAAGATTATGAGACACCAACTTAGAATTCCATTATTGAGTAAACCTGCTGATCAGAGGAAAGCACTTTTAAGAGGTTTGACTACTCAATTAATTAAGGAAGGTAGAGTAACCACAACAAAAGCCAGAGCAAAAGCTTTAAGAAACGAAGCCGAAAGGATGATTTCTCTCGCTAAGGAGGGAAGTTTGGCTTCTAGGAGAAGGGCTATTGGATATATTTATGATAAGAAATTAGTTCATTCATTATTTGAAAAGGCAAAAGAAAGATATGGAGATAGAAAAGGGGGTTATACACGTATAGTCAGAACCGTCTCTAGAAAAGGTGATAACGCTCAGATGGCTATAATTGAACTTGTTTAAGTTAGTTAATAAAGGGGGTTTTATTTAGAAAAAAACTTTTGAAAAGGGTAGCATTACTAGTCCAATATAATGGATCTAACTTTTCAGGTTGGCAAAGACAAAAAAATGCAACTACTATTCAGGAAATTCTAGAGAAAGCGCTTTTTGAAATTTCCCATCATTACGTAAAGACTTTTGCCGCAGGTAGAACTGATGCAGGAGTTCATGCATCAGGTCAAGTAGTACACTTTGATATTGATTGTGTTATTCCAGGAAATCGTTATTCAGATGTACTAAATAATCTTTTACCCTCATCAATTAGAATCTTGGAATCTGTGGAGGTTAAAGATAGTTGGCATGCATGCTATTCAGTAATGTATAGACATTATCGATATGTCATTAATAATAGTAAATTCCCTAACTTGTTCATAAATAATTGGTCATGGCATAGGTACCAAGAAGTTTTGGATGAAGGGTTAATGTTAAACGCATCAAAAAATATGGAAGGAGAACATGACTTTTTTGCTTTTCAGAAAAGTGGAAGCAACAGGACCACCTCTATTACAAAAATAAAAAATATAGATATTAAAAGAGTAGAGGATTTGATTTTAGTAGATATTAAAGCGACTGGTTTTCTCTATGGAATGGTCCGTTTAATTGTTGGGCAACTAGTTTTAGTTGGAGAAAAAAAAATATCGCCAGAAATTTTTAAAGATAGATGGGTCAATAAAAAGAAAAATGATGTTAAGGAATCTGCTCCAGCTAAGGGGTTATGTTTTGTAAATGCTGTTTATGAAGAAAATGTCTTTAAAATGATCAATAACAACGATTTTTTTCCAGTTTTTTTAATTAAAGGTTTTTCTTAATTAAATTTTATTAAAGTTAGTTATTTGTGTAAATAATCCAAAATTATTGTTTATTACTCCTCCAATAAGGTAGAATTTAGAACTGAATTTAAATTTATTTGCAGAAATTTGCTAAATGAATAAAACAATTACACCGTCTTTGGAAACTATTGAAAGAAATTGGTTTTTAGTTGATGCAAAAGATAAGACGCTTGGAAGACTTGCTACAGAAATTGCAGCTGTTTTAAGAGGAAAAAACAAACCAACATTCACTCCTCATTTAGATACAGGTGATTTTGTCATTGTTGTAAATGCCGAAAAAGTTGAGGTGACAGGTAAAAAAGCATCACAAAAATTATATAGAAGACATTCTGGTAGACCTGGAGGAATGAAAATTGAAAAATTTGAGTCTCTTCAAGAAAGAATTCCTGAAAGAATTATCGAGCAAGCTGTTAAGGGTATGCTTCCACATAATTCTTTAGGAAGACAGCAATTTAAAAAACTAAAAGTTTATAAAGGGGCTGATCATCCTCATGCAGCACAGAATCCTGTATTATTGAATAGTTGATTTATAAAAATGAATAGTCAAATAAAAAACAAAGCTGTTTATTGGGGAACTGGAAGAAGGAAAACTTCAGTTGCTAGGGTTCGCCTGATTCCTGGAAATGGACAAATTAAAATTAATGGGCGTTCAGGTGATGATTACTTAAACTTTAATCCTCTGCACTTAAATTCAGTAAAAGCACCTTTGCATACTTTAGGCTTAGAAAATTCTTATGATATTTTTGTAAATGTTCATGGTGGTGGATTGACAGGCCAAGCAGATGCTATTAAACAAGGTGCAGCAAGAGCACTTTGCGAATTATCTTCAGACAACCGAAAACCACTTAAAACTGAAGGCCATCTCAGTAGAGACCCAAGAGCAAAGGAAAGAAGAAAATATGGTCTTAAAAAAGCAAGAAAAGCCCCACAATTCTCTAAACGTTAAAGGAATTTAATTATGCCAAAATCAGAAATCCACCCAAAATGGTATCCAGATGCAAAAGTTATTTGTAATGGAGAAGTTGTAATGACGACAGGCTCAACTCAGCCTGAACTACATGTCGATGTCTGGAGTGGTAATCATCCTTTCTTCACTGGAACTCAAAAAATTCTTGATACAGAAGGAAGAGTTGATAGGTTTATGAAAAAATATGGAATGGGTTCAGCTAATTCAGCTACATCAAAAGAGAAAAAAGAAGAAAAAGATTCTAATAAATAGATTTTTCAAAAATTAAGCACAATTTCAATTGGAATACTCAACACTAATTGCAAGGTTGAAAACTGCTTCAGAAAGTTTTGAAAATTTGGAAGTGCAGCTTGCAGATCCTGACGTAGCAAATGATCCTAAAAAATTAGAATCAATCGCAAGAGAAAGGTCAAAATTGGAACCTTTAGTGCTTGATTTTAATAAGTTGCTTGATACTGATAAGGAAATTGAAGATTCGAAAAATTTACTGAAAGAGAATAGAAATGATAAAGAGATGGAATCTTTAATAAATGAGGAGTTAATTAATCTAGAGGAATGTAAGAATGAACTTATTCATAAAACTACAATCGCCTTATTACCTAAAGATCCAAGAGATGAGAGAAGTGTAATGTTAGAAATTAGAGCAGGTGCTGGAGGTAACGAGGCTTGTATTTGGGCGGGTGATTTAGCAAGAATGTATGAAAGATATGGACAAAAAATTGGATGGTCTGTAAAACCTGTAAGTGCTTCTGAGTCAGATATGGGAGGATTTAAAGAATTAGTTATCTCGGTTAAGGGAGATTCTGTATATAGTCAACTTAAATTCGAAGCTGGTGTACATAGAGTCCAAAGAGTTCCAGCCACTGAATCTCAAGGTAGAGTTCATACTTCTACGGCGACAGTTGCCGTCATGCCCGAAGCTGATCCTGTTGAGGTTAAGATTGATCCAACTGATTTAGAGGTTGGTACAGCAAGATCAGGAGGCGCCGGGGGGCAAAATGTTAATAAGGTAGAGACTGCTATTGATCTTCTTCATAAGCCCACAGGGATAAGAGTTTTTTGTACTCAAGAGAGATCACAATTGCAAAATCGTGAACGAGCAATGGAAATTTTGAGAGCGAAATTATATGAAATTCAATTAAAAGAAGCTAATGCGAAAGAGAGATCACAAAGACTTTCACAGGTGGGAACAGGGGACAGGAGCGAAAAAATTAGAACTTATAATTTTAAAGATAACAGGACAACTGATCATAGATTGGGATCCAATTTTTCACTAGAACCTATTCTCGCTGGTCAATTGGATGAAGTAATTGATGCATGTATAGCTCAAGAACAAAAGAGAATGATGGAAGATTTTAATAACGAAGTCAATTGAGATTTTTATTTTTTAGATTGCAACTCCTATTACGTATTTACTCCATTCTTTATGCCTGCCAGAGTCAATTTGTCTTGTAGCCTCAAAATTAAGATTACTTAGTGGACGGTAAGGATTTCGTTTTAAAGGCATATTTGCTTCTTCAGGGGTTCGGTTTCCTTTTGCTACATTGCATCTAAGACATGCTGTAGTGACATTTTCCCAGTTATCAGTTCCACCTCTACTTCTCGGTAAAACATGATCTATTGATAAATCACTACCTCGGTAGTTACAATATTGGCAACAATTATTATCTCTTAGAAGAATATTTTTTCTCGTTAGAGAAACTTCCCTAAATGGAATCTTCACATAATAACGAAGTCTTATAACTGTAGGTAATTTTCTGCCGCAATGTATTGAATAAGATTTATCCTCTTCTAAGCTTTCTGCTTTACCTTTGATCATTAAAATGACAGCCCTTCTCCAAGAAGTGATGTTTAAAGGTTCATAAGAAGCATTTAAAACTAGAGTCTGGCTCATGCCAAAATACAATTTACATGTCATGCTAACTGTATATTTAAATAAGCGCATATAATTGCTCAAAGTTAATGCAAATTCGGCAAACAAACCAGGGATTTAATTTTGATAAATATCCAACTTTTGAAAAAGATATAGATCCAAAACAAAGAGCATGGATTGAAGTTAGAGCTAAAGCAATAGAAACAAATGTAAGGCAGTTAAGATCAAAATTAAGTAAAAGTTGTGAATTTATGGCAGTTGTTAAAGCTGATGGATATGGACATGATGCAAAATTAGTATCTGAATATGCTATCAAAGGTGGAGCTTCGCAATTGGGAGTTGCCACATTAAAAGAAGGGATTAAGCTTCGTTCTTCAGCGGTTAAAAAACCAATTCTTATCCTCGGAAATCTATATTCAAAAAGGGATTTAATAATATGTTTTAAAAATGATCTTATGCCAACTATCAGTAGTATAAGAGAATGTTTAATTTGCAATAATATTGGGAAGCACTTTGGGTTGAAATTTTCTTTACATCTTAAAGTTGATACTGGCATGTCAAGATTAGGATTTGAAATTAATGAATTTGTTCAGCAATTTGCAAAAATAAAATCTTTTGAAAATATTTCTATAGAAGGAATATATAGTCATTTATCATCTGCAGATGAACATAACTCATTAGATCCTAAAAGTAGGACACAATTACAAAGGCAGAAGTTTCAGGAATTATTAAATCAAATTAACGTTGATAAAAATTACAAAATCAAGATTCATTTGGCTAATTCTGCGGGCATGCTTCTTACTAAAGATTTTCATTTCGATATGGTACGTGTTGGGCTATCTATTTACGGATATAGTCCCATAGTAAAACTTGATAAAAATTTATCTCTTAAACCAGCTTTGTTTTTGAAGGTCAAAGTAGCTTTTATAAGAATTATTGATGAAGGAGTAAGTGTAAGTTACGGAGGAAAATTTGTAAGTAGTAGAAAAACTAAGTTAGCTGTATTAAGTATTGGTTATGCAGATGGAGTCCCAAGAAATCTTTCAGGCAAGATACACGTTATACATAATAAAAAACTTTATCCCCAAGTTGGATCTATAACTATGGATCAAATGATGGTGGATATAACAGATTCAAATGAAATTAAAATTGGTAGTACCATGTTATTACTTGGATCTGAGGGAGACAAAACAATTTCTCCTGTTGATTGGGCAAGAGAATCTAACACTATTCCATGGGAAATTCTTTGTTCTTTTAAAAATAGATTGCCGAGAGTTCAAGTTGATTAGACATTGAGATAAAATAAAAAATTTTGAATATTTGCAAAAAAATTGATAATGTATAAGAACTGGAGAGGTGGCTGAGTGGTTGAAAGCGGCTCCCTGCTAAGGAGTTACAGGAGGTAACTTTTGTCGAGGGTTCGAATCCCTCCCTCTCCGTTTTAATATATTCCGAAGTAGTTCAGATTAGTCATAAACTTATGTTATAACTACGATTTAGACAGATTTAAGGTCTTATCTGGTCTATTCCAATATAGATTAAATCCTAATTTTGTTGTGGGGTATGTTGTGGGGAATGTTAGTTAATTGTTGTGGGGAGAGAATCTTGAGCAATAATAAATATAGTTTTAACTATGGGAGTTAATTTCTTTGAGAAACAATCTTGCATTTGTAAAAAATATTTTTGGTTTGATAGGATTTTCTGCTTCTTTGTTGATATTTACATTGCCATCTCATTCTTCTTTATATTTAGGTGAGTGGTTATGCCAGGAAGAGGAAACTTATAACATAAGAAATATCGTGGTAAATAATCAAAAACTTAAAAAATATCCGACTGAGTTTTATAAAACTTCAATGAAAAATTTGAGAGTTTTTAAAGTTTCTTATGATTTAAAAAAAAGAATTGCAACCATTAATGGATCCAATGCAATTGTAAGCGCGTTTAATGAACATCAACCAAAACTAAGTCGTTCAAGAACTTCTACAGAAAATTCCTTTGAAGAGAATATTCGAGAAAAAGACTTTTTATTTCCTATTACGCTTATCTCTTCATATCAAACCTTAGATATAAAGACAGAGAATAATGCAGGATTTTTCAAAGATAGTTTAATAGAAAATAGTGAAAAATTTGAAGATAGGAATTTTTTTATTATCGAAAACCACTTCAAAAATAATTCTAATTTTACTGCCATTAATTTATCTTCCCAAGATAATTTAATTACTACTACTGGTTCAAATGATGAGTCTTCCGAAAAATTTAATTCTGAAAAATATATTAAAGTATCTGTAGGAAGATGTAATTCTCAAAAAATTAAAAGTTGATCGTAATTTTGTTGTGGGGAATGTTGTGGGGAAATCACAAATTCACCAACAAACTGTTCTAAACTGGTGCTATCACGTGTTTTTTAGTTCCACTCTTAAGGTCCCCATCTCCGTAATTAATTGACCAAAATTTTTTATTTTATACTTTTTAAATCAAGTCAAGATTAATATTTTTAATATCATTAATAGAATTTAAAATCATTTCAGCACCTGCATTTTTTAGATTTTTTTCGTATGACTTTCGTTCTTTTAATCGAGACTTTAAATGTAAATGAGGGGGAGCTATTCCAATACTTATAAATTTCTGAGATGGTATTTCCTTCCTAGCATTTATAACTGTATTTATATCTGCAATAGTATCTCCTACATATGCAATAGGAAGATTTGATTCTCCAAGGTTATCCCCAAGAATTTTTTTTGATAAGTTAATAAAACCTTTAGGATCAGGCTTGTCAGGGGCATCTCCCATACATATTAATGGAGGTGATTTTAGTCCAAGTCTTTTTTCTAAAACAAATTTTGCAGAACTAGACTCTGCACCACTAACAAAACCCCAAATTATTCCGTTGCTTTGTAATACATCAAAAAACTTTTTATCAACTAATAACTTCTCATTTGTTATGAATCCAGACCAATACTTACTATCTTTGTTTGGATCTCCTCCAAAGTAAAACTCTTCAAAACATTTAACTATTTCCTCTCTTGGAGGTATATCAAGATTTAAGTTTTCTTTTGTTAGGTATCTTTTTATAAGTTCTAAACTTAAATCCCAGTCATTATTCCAGATCCCTTCATTTTTTGCATTATCAATATCTATATAACTTGGCTCCCATCCGCAAAATTTGAAAACTGTTTTTCTTAATGAAAGCCTATAACTATTCTCTACGCTGCGTATTACACCATCTATGTCAAATAAAATTAAACCAATATTTTTCAATGAATTTACTTAATCCTTTTTAAAAGATTAGTATTCTTATTAAAAAAAAGCAAAGAAATATATTTTATAATCAATTTATGAATTATCTAAACTTAGTTTTGCAAATATCCTCTGGGAGTAAGAAATATTTCGTCTATTAAAGTGGTTTGAGAATTTCCAATAATAATTATTGATAACATATCGATTTCTTTAAAAGGAATAGTGTTTAAAGTGAAAAATCTTTTGGATTGATTTTCTCTCCCTACTTGTCTAGCTATTAAAACGGGAGTATCCCCTATCCTAGATTTTAAACATAGATCAATTGCACTTTTTAGCTGCCAATTTCTTTCAATTGATTTAGGATTAAATAATGCTATTACAAAGTCACCAAGAAGAGCTCCTTTAATTCTTTTTTCTATTAAAGACCAAGGTGTTAACTTATCACTTAAGCTTATTGAACAAAAGTCATTCATTAGTGGAGCTCCACCAAGCGCAGCAGCTAATTGCAAACTACTTATTCCGGGATGTACTTCAAAGTAAGGTCTATATTCTTTTTTGATTTTTTGAAGCAATTCTAGACTTAAACCAGCCATGCCATAAAATCCAGATTCCCCTGAAGAAATTAAAGCCACTTTTATTCCTTCCTCGGCTAATTTAATTGCTTTGCTGCATCTTTCTTTTTCCTCAGTAAGCTTACTTTCAATGAAAACCTGGTCACTCCTTTTTAAGGGTTTAATTAAATCTAAATACATTTTGTATCCAATCCAAACAGTACATCTTGAAAGTGCTTTTTTTGAATTATTGGTTAGGAAGGAGATATCGCCAGGACCACTTCCAATAATATGAATTTCGCCATTGGTTGGATAATATTGATTTTTTGATTCTGCTATAGCGATAGTTAATGCGCCAGATTGACTTGTTGAAAAATCTTTATTTTTAAAAATTCTTTTTTCTTTTAATAATTTTGATTCGTCTCCTGCTGCAAGTAAGCAAGAAGCTTCTGCTACAGAGGATGTGCCAATTTCCTTTTGCACGACACTTGATGGATTGGGAACAATTATTTTTGAAAGGTCTTCTTTCGTGAAAAACTTGATAGGCAAGTTTTTTTCTCTAACAATCTCTAAAATTCCTTTCTCATCTTTTTTAATATCAATAGTTGAAAATCCCGCAATTGAATGCGGTGATATATTACTGGACTTCAAAAATTTATTTAAAGAATTTGCTATTAATTCTTTGCTGGTATTTCTCTCGCAACCTATACCAACCCATAATACCGGCGGATGCCAAGTTTTTTCATGATTTTCGAATATACTCACATAAAATGTTGAATCTGGTTTTTCGGTTTCTTTTACACAAATTTGATTAATAGTCTCGCCTGATTCTGAGGTTTTCCATAAACCATTACCCGATAATTGTTTGCAAAATATTTCTTCGTTCTTAGCTTGTTTGATTACTAGTTTTGACCAATTCTGAATTTTCCCTGATCTTTTCCATCCCCATTGATTCCCAAATGAATCAAGACTTAAGAAGCTTTGATCTTTTGAATTATTAGTTTCTATTATTTGGCCCCCAAATAAATTAGAAATTTGCAATGCGATATTTTGAGTATTTGACTGATGGGAACCAATTAAAGGAATTATTTTAGAGCATTTATTGTCTATTACGATCACTCCTGGATCTTGATCTTTAGATGTTAAAAAAGGATTTATTAAGCGTATTGATGCACCAATTGAGCCTATAAAAATGATTAAATCTAGTTCCTGCCATTGTTTTAGTAAAATATCTCTGGGCTTCTTTACTTTTATAAGATCATTTTCTAATAAATTATCTTTTGCAGAGCTTGCAATATATATGTCTTTAACAAATTCGGTTTTTTTAAGTCTTTTTAAAATCTCTTTTGAATTACTTGATAGACCTATTGCGATTCCTTCCAAATCAGTAAATATTATTTGTCATGTTGAAATTATATACTGTCACTGTATTTTAAAAATTTTGTGTGAAATATATAAAAAATAAATTTAATAAATTTACATGTAATTTGAGTAAAAATACTTATAACTACTTTATAGATAAAGAATTTACAAAATATTCATATAGTAACAATCATTAGAACATTTGTTACGTTAATGCATAACGAAAGAATCTTTGCCTTATTATTTTTGAAACGAATATCTAAAGTTCCGAATGATTCGTTTTCTTGAACATTATTATTAAAAATAAGTCCAAGATTTAGATCAATCGGCTTTAATGTCAATTATTTTCGAGGTGCTAGATGACCATCAGCCCACCAGAAAGTGGAGAAAAAAACAAGAAAGTTTTGGAAGATCCTGTAAAGGCAGACCCAAGACCTATTGATTTTGCCAAATTAGATAAGCCAGGTTTCTGGTCAACTAAATTATCTAAGGGTCCAAAAACCACAACTTGGATCTGGAATTTACATGCAGATGCACATGATTTTGATGTGCATACAGGCGATGCTGAAGAAGCAACAAGAAAAATCTTTTCAGCTCACTTTGGACATCTTGCAATCATTTTTATATGGATGAGTGCTTCTTTTTTCCATGGAGCAAGATTTTCAAATTACACAGGTTGGTTAGCTGATCCAACTAATGTTAAACCAGGAGCTCAGCAAGTTTGGGCTGTTGTAGGCCAAGAGATGCTTAACGGTAATCTTGGTGCGGACTACAACGGTATTCAAATAAGCTCTGGAATTTTCCATATGTGGAGAGCTTGGGGTATTACTAACGAAAGTGAGTTAATGGCTTTGGCTATTGGTGCAGTAATAATGGCTGCTCTTATGCTTCATGGAGGTATATACCATTATCATAAGGCCGCTCCAAAATTGGAATGGTTCCAAAATATTGAGTCAATGCTTAATCACCATATTGCAGGTTTGGTTGGGCTTGGATCATTAGCTTGGGCTGGACATTGTATTCATATTGGCGCCCCAACAGCTGCACTGCTTGATGCAATTGACGCTGGATCACCTTTAGTTATCAATGGTCAAAAGATTGCAACTATTGCTGATATGCCAATGCCCCATCAGCTTTGCGATCCCCAAATAGTTGGTCAGATTTTTCCTGGTCTAGCTAGTGGAGTTGGTAATTTCTTTAGTCTTAATTGGTTCGCTTTCTCAGATTTCTTAACTTTTAAAGGTGGTTTGAATCCTGTTACTGGAAGTTTATGGATGACTGATGTTGCACATCATCATTTAGCTTTTGGTGTAATTGCGATAATTGGAGGTCATTTATATAGAACTAACTATGGAATTGGTTCAAGTATGAAAGAGATATTAGAAGCTCATCAAGGAGATCCAATATTATTCCCAGCTCCAAAAGGTCATCAAGGTCTTTTCGAGTTCATGGCTGAAAGTAGACATGCACAGCTATCTGTAAACCTTGCATGTCTAGGTTCTCTTAGCATCTTGATTTCTCATCATATGTATGCGATGCCTCCATATCCTTATATAGCGACTGATTATATGACAGTCCTAGGTTTATTCACACATCATATGTGGATAGGAGCTTTATTTATAGTTGGAGCTGGAGCGCATGCTGGCATAGCGATGGTTAGAGATTATGATCCAGCAAAACATATTGATAACGTTTTAGATAGAATTTTAAAAGCTCGAGATGCCTTAATCAGTCATCTTAACTGGGTTTGTATGTGGCTAGGTTTCCATAGTTTTGGACTTTATATTCATAACGATACTATGAGAGCTTTAGGTAGACCTCAGGATATGTTTAGTGATGCTGCAATTCAACTTCAACCAATATTTGCTCAATGGATTCAGAGTATTCAAGCTTCTGCTGTCGGCACTTCAATCTTAGCTGGTACTCCTGAGGGACTACCTCAAAAAGCTTTAAGTGAAGTTTTCAACGGAAGTTTAGTTGAAGTAGGTGGAAAAGTAGCAATCGCTCCAATTCAACTTGGAACTGCTGATTTGATGATCCATCATATTCATGCTTTCCAAATACATGTAACGGTTTTAATACTACTCAAAGGAGTACTTTACGCAAGAAGTTCAAGACTAATCCCTGATAAGGCTTCTCTTGGATTTAGATTTCCTTGTGATGGACCTGGAAGAGGTGGTACATGTCAAGTCTCATCTTGGGATCATGTATTCTTAGCTCTTTTCTGGATGTATAACTGCATATCAATAGTTATATTCCACTTCTCTTGGAAAATGCAAAGCGATGTTTGGGGACTAACAGGAGGAAACTTCTCACAAAGTGCTATTACTATTAATGGCTGGTTAAGAGATTTCTTATGGGCTCAATCATCTCAGGTACTTACTAGTTATGGTGAAGCTATTAGCATGTATGGATTGATGTTCTTAGCGGCACACTTCATATGGGCATTTAGCTTAATGTTCTTATTCAGTGGAAGAGGTTATTGGCAAGAATTATTTGAATCAATAGTATGGGCTCATAACAAGCTTAAAGTTGCCCCAACAATACAACCAAGAGCTCTTTCAATTACTCAAGGTAGAGCTGTTGGCGTAGCTCACTTCCTTCTCGGAGGTATAGCAACTACTTGGGCTTTCTTCCATGCACGTCTATTTGGCTTAGGCTAAATAACCTGAACTTCACCTTTTTAATTCAATGGCAACAAAATTTCCATCATTTAACCAGGGTCTAGCTCAGGACCCTACAACCCGCCGAATATGGTACGGAATAGCAACAGCTCATGACTTTGAGAGTCATGATGGAATGACCGAAGAGAAGCTTTATCAGAAGCTTTTCTCAACTCATTTTGGTCATCTGGCAATTATTGCCCTTTGGGTAGCTGGTAACCTATTCCATGTAGCTTGGCAGGGTAACTTTGAGCAATTTGTACTTGATCCAACTCATGTCCGTCCAATTGCACATGCAATTTGGGATCCACATTTTGGAGCAGGAATAACTGAAGCAATGACACAAGCTGGAGCTAATGGTCCAGTTAACATAGCTTACTCAGGCCTTTACCATTGGTGGTACACAATAGGTATGAGAACTAACGAGCAACTTTTCCAAGCTTCAATCTTTATGAGTATTTTAGCTTGTTGGGTTTTATTTGCTGGTTGGTTACATTTACAGCCTAAATTCAGACCTACACTTGCTTGGTTTAAAAACGCTGAGGCCCAGTTAAACCATCATTTATCTGTTTTATTTGGTTTTAGTAGTATTGCTTGGACAGGACATTTAGTTCATGTAGCTATTCCTGAATCAAGAGGACAGCACGTTGGTTGGGATAATTGGTTAACAGTTCTTCCTCATCCTGCAGGCTTGGCTCCTTTCTTTACACTTAATTGGGGAGCATATGCCCAAAATCCTGATTCTTTAAATCAAGTATTTGGAACTTCAGAAGGTGCTGGAACAGCAATCTTTACTTTCTTAGGAGGACTACATCCTCAAAGCGAAGCTTTATGGCTTACTGATATTGCACATCACCATATTGCAATTGGTTGTGTTTTTGTAATTGCAGGCCATATGTATAGAAATACTTTTGGAATAGGACACAGCCTCAAAGAAATTACTGAAGCTCATAATACTAGACACCCAAATGACCCTCATAAAGGTAGTTTTGGAATTAGTCATGATGGAATTTATGAGACAGTTAATAACTCCCTACACTTTCAATTAGGTTTAGCTTTAGCATCTCTTGGTGTTGCCACTTCTCTAGTTGCTCAACATATGGGAGCTCTTCCTTCATATGCTTTTATTGCTAGAGATTACACTACACAGTCAGCTCTATATACTCACCATCAATACATAGCTATGTTCTTAATGGTTGGAGCTTTTGCTCATGGAGCTATTTTCTTTGTACGTGATTATGATCCAGAATTAAACAAAGATAATGTTTTAGCTAGGGTTTTAGGAACCAAAGAAGCACTAATAAGTCACTTAAGTTGGGTAACAATGTTGCTAGGATTCCATACTCTTGGAATTTATGTTCATAACGATGTAGTTGTAGCTTTTGGAAATCCAGAAAAACAAATTCTAATTGAACCTGTTTTTGCTCAGTTTGTTCAAGCTGCCCAAGGTAAAATGATGTATGGCTTCGATGCTTTATTATCTGATCCTACGAGTTCTGCAACAATAGCAGCAAACTCTATGCCAGGAAATCACTATTGGATGGATCTAATTAATAGACAAGATGCTTTAAGTTCTTTCTTACCAATTGGTCCAGCAGATTTCTTAGTTCATCACGCTATTGCACTCGGACTACATACAACAGCACTAATACTTATTAAAGGAGCATTAGATGCTAGAGGCACAAAATTAATTCCTGATAAAAAGGATTTAGGATATGCTTTCCCTTGCGATGGACCTGGAAGAGGAGGTACTTGTGATAGTTCTTCATGGGATGCTATGTACCTAGCAATGTTCTGGGCATTAAATCTCATAGCATGGGTCACTTTCTACTGGCATTGGAAGCACCTAACAATTTGGCAAGGTAATGTGGCTCAATTTAATGAATCAGGTACCTACTTAATGGGTTGGTTTAGAGATTATCTATGGCTCAATTCCTCACAGTTAATTAATGGATATAATCCATTTGGAGTTAATTCATTATCTCCTTGGGCCTGGATGTTCCTATTCGGCCACCTAGTTTGGGCTACAGGATTTATGTTCTTGATCTCATGGCGTGGTTATTGGCAAGAATTAATTGAAACATTAGTTTGGGCTCATCAGCGCACACCGATAGCCAACCTTGTTGGATGGAGAGATAAGCCAGTTGCTCTATCAATTGTTCAGGCAAGATTAGTAGGTTTAGCTCATTTCACGATTGGAAACATACTTACATTTGGTGCCTTTGTAATTGCATCAACTTCAGGTAAGTTTGGTTAAAATCTCTTTAAATAATACAAATCACCACAAATGTGGTGATTTTTTTTTGTTTATTTTCTTTTTCTAAATTAAGTTAAAATTATAGAATTATTATTAAATAAATATGTCAAAAATAAACCAATTCATTTCTATTATTATTCCCGTTTTCAATGAAAGTGAGAGTATTGTTTTTTTATTGGATGAAGTTATAAGTGTAATGGCAACTAATAAATTAAATTTTGAATTGATTGTTGTAAATGATGGTTCTCAAGACAACACTCAAGGAGTATTAGAAGAACTAACTCTAAAAATTAAAGAATTATCAGTTATTTGTCTTCGCAAAAATTATGGACAAACTGCAGCAATGGCTGCAGGTTTTGATAATTCTAAGGGTGATATTGTCCTTACTTTAGATGGTGACTTACAAAATGATCCAAATGATATTCCTAAATTGATTGCTGAAATTAATTTAGGCTACGACTTGATATGTGGATGGAGGTTTGACCGAAAGGATAAATTGCTTAATAGGAAGATCCCATCAAAAATAGCAAATAAATTAATAGCTAAGGTAACAGGTTTAAAGTTGCATGATTATGGATGTTCATTAAAAGCTTTTAAAAAAGAAATAATAGATGATATTAAACTATATGGAGAACTTCATAGGTTTTTACCAGTTTTAGCAAATATTGAAGGAGCTAGAATTAAAGAAATTAAGGTTAATCACAGAAGTCGAAAATATGGATCTAGTAAATATGGAATTGATAGAACTTTCAGAGTTTTAATGGATTTATTAACTGTTTGGTTTATGACTAAATTTTTGACTAGACCTATGTATGGATTTGGTTTTGTTGGAATTATAAGTATTTTTATAAGTCTTTCAATGACTTCTTACTTGTTAATTATAAAAATATTGGGTAATGATATTGGAAATCGCCCTATGCTTATGTTCGCACTCATATTAGGAATTGCTGGGGTTCAGTTATTTAGCTTTGGATTATTAAGTGAACTTTTAATAAGAACATATCATGAAAGTCAAGATAGGCCAATTTACAGAATTAGAGAAATTCAAGGTAAAACTACAAATGCAACTCTTACTTAAAATTTCTTATTAAGTTAGCTGAAATCTCAATTACTTCAGGAGAAGTATCTTTTAAACCTCTTCTAAGAATAGGCAATATTGATTTATCAGCTAATTTCTCTGCAATTTTTAAAGCTTTTAATTTATCTTCTTTATGGCTTTGAAAAAGTTTAAACATTGTATTTCTTAGAGCCTTTTTATCAAATTCTGAGTATAGGGTATCTTCATGCTTGTAAGAAAAACTATTCTTTTTAGATATATTATTTTTATTATTATTTATAAGTTTATTTGAAGATAAGTTTTTTAAATTTATTGCATTTTTAAACTGTCTTTTTTTAAAAATTAATAGTAAAAATATAATAAAAATAATGAGTAATATTGCGAAAAAATTTAACATGTAAAAAGTTAATAATTTTTATATCATCCAGTAATAAAATTAACACTATTTATCAGATAAATACTAAAGTGTTTAAAGATGTTAAACGAATTATGTCATCTGAATTTTCAAATCTTCTGCCTTCGGTCTTTGTCCCCATGATTGGCCTGGTAGCACCTGCTATTTTTATTGTTTTAATAGGCAGATTCATAACGGCTACTGAATAAAAATTAATTATCACATTATCCTTTTTTAAAAATGAGCGATTCACAAACACCATTAGGAGCCAATCCTAAATTTCCTGAAAAATATATAGATCAAAGTGTCCTGCCTACAGATATTGGTATCGCAGAACAATGGGCTGTTAAAACTGTTGCTGATCCGTTTGTTGGGAATTTGGCTACCCCAGTTAATAGTGGTTATTTTACCAAAGTTTTTATAAATAATTTACCTTTTTATAGAGAAGGTATTTCTCCAAATTTTAGAGGTTTAGAAACTGGAGCAGCTTTAGGTTATCTCTTATATGGTCCATTTACTATGACTGGTCCTTTAAGAAATTCTGATTTCGCATTAACCGCAGGATTACTTGCTGCTATAGGCGCGGTTCATATTTTGACAGCACTTTTAGTTCTTTATAACGCCCCAGGTAAAGCACCTAATGTTCAACCTCCTGATGCTACTGTTAATAACCCTCCTGCAGATTTATTTACTAGAGCAGGGTGGGCTGACTTTACCAGTGGATTTTGGCTAGGCGGTTGCGGTGGTGCAGTTTTTGCATGGCTTCTTGTAGGAACACTGCATTTGAACAACATCATGCAATTAATTCAAAATATTTGGACTACTGGTTAATTTGAAAATTTAAAAGAAGCCATTATATTTTAATATTTTAATTTAATAAAAAGACTGCTATCTAATAGTTCTATCCCATCTATATCTTCTTACTAATCTTCCTGCTGATATTACTTTGGATTGATAATGTAATGAAATTGGATCATTTGTCTCTTTTATCGTATCTAATCCTATTCCATTTCTTCCAAACTCTTTCCCAGAGCTGTGATAATATAATCCATCTCCTTTGTAGATTCCAACGTGATCACATTTTTCTTTAGTTCCGAAGAACAAGAGGTCTCCTGGTTGAAGTTTTCTGTTAAATTCTTTGAAATAAAAAAGGTGTTTACAAAAACTTTTTATTTGATAAGAGTCTCTAGGTATATGAATATGATGCGTGAAAAAAGCAGTCTGAATTAAGCCGGAACAATCAAAATTTGGTCCTAATGTACCTCCCCAAAGATATTCATTAGTTAACTTAGATTGATCTTGGATCCATTTTAGAATTAAGGGAATTTTTTGTTTTATAAAGGAGTATTCATGGTTTATATTCTCAGATTTTCTTAATTCGCATTTCTCAATAATTAATCCATCTAAATTTATCCAACAGACGTAACCATCTTCATATAGTTGAACTAGGATCCTTGAAAATGTTTGGGTTTCTTGATCAATATTTGGATATAGCAGCTTAAAAATTCTATTTTTACAAATTTCAGTTACTAACTTATTTTCTGTTTCATTTTGATATCCAGAAATGTTAACTTTTAATTTCCACCAAATAGTCTTTGAAAAATTAGTTTGTTTAAATAGTGAGGTAGGGTCTTTATAATTTTCCATAAAATGTCCTTCTACTATTTAAATAAAGAGATGGGTCTAGCCTTAAATGATATTTTAGGGAGAGTATGCACTTATAATAAAGATTTTTCAAGAGAAGATATTGCCATAACTTGGATTAACTACAAAAGTGAAAATAAGGATGTATTTAAAGGTTTTGGATCTGGGATTAATAATAAAAAAATGTTTTATCCTGCCAGCATAGTCAAATTGGTTTATGCCCTTGCTGCATATCATTGGATTAAAAAAGGAAGTTTATTATTATCAGATGAGATCATTGATGCTGTTGGGAAAATGTTATCTTTCTCGAGTAATAATGCTACAAGCTTTTTAATTGATTTACTTACTGGAACCACAAGTGGACCATACATTGAGGGAGAATTATGGAAAATTTGGAAATATCAACGAAGTTTAATAAACGATTGGCTGCATGATTTAAATTGGGAGGAACTGATTGGTATAAATTGCTGTCAGAAGACTTGGGATGATGGACCATTTGGTCGTGAAAAAGAATTTTATGGATATGAAAACAAAAATAGGAATGCAATGACTACTGATTCAGCTGCAAGGGTTTTCGAGGAAATTATGATTCATATTGATTATCAAAAAAATGACTTAAATTTAAGAAGTTTTTTAAAAAGAAATTTAAATAAAGTTGTTCTTAAAAACGATTCTATTAATCAAATAGATGGCTTTTTAGGTGCAGGATTACCAGAAAGCATTAATTTCTGGAGTAAAGCAGGCTTAATGTCCGAAGTTAGACATGATTCTGCTTGGTGGATTAATAGTCAATCTCTACAAACTTTATTAGTCGTTTTTTGTAATGGAGAAAAATATTCCAAAGATACTTCCTTCTTACCATTAATAGCAAAAGAAGTATATGAATTTAATAAGAAATATACTATTGAGGACTAAAGTGAAGAATCATCTAAGAAATTAAAATCTAATTTGTCAGTATAGGCTTCATAAGGTAACATCATTACTTCTTTAAAATCTAAATCATTCATAATCCATTCTCTATATTCTGCTAATAAACTTTTTCTATCTTCATTATCTAATTCATAAATACGCAATGCTGTATCTTTAAGATTTTCTTTAATTAAATTTTCAATTTCTTTATCCCTCATTTTAGGTTAATTCTCCCTCCAAAATTATTCTTCTTATTGTTGACAATGCAATTCCTGTTTGTGATCTGATTGATCGATATGAATATCCCTCATTACGCAATCTGATAACTAGAGATTCTTTTAAAGTACTTATCTTGGGCCTTCCTCCCAGATTATTTCCAGATAATTTTCTATGTAATAGTTTTTCTTTTTTTCTTTCATCTAAACTGCTTTCTTCTAAATTATCTAATTCATATAAAATCTTAAAAATTGAAGAATTTGTGTTAGAGGATGCATTAGCCGCGAAAAAATCAGTCAAAGTTCGCAATTTAATATCATTATTAATGAGTTTATTTATTGTGACCAAACATTCTTTTTTATTTTTAAATGCTCGATCAAGCTGAGTTATTATTAATTCATCGCCTTTAGATAAACAATTTATAGCTTTATTGAGTTGAGGTTTGATTGCTTCATCTAAACTTACAAATTCAGAAAATATTAAACTGCAACCCTCTTCCTTTAATTTTTTTATTTGCTCCTCTAAATATTCAAATTCATTATGAGTAGCTCTAGCATATCCTATAGCTTTAGATTTTTTATTTTTTTTAGATAGTAAAAGCCGTTTTCTTTTAAATTTAAAAGTCAATGTTTTATTACATATATTTTTTACTGTACCAATAAATAAATAAAAAAACACTTTTTAGTACAAAAAGTCTTAATTATAACTGTTATTTATTAATCAAGTGTTTAATTAAAATGTACTGATAACTGTATTAAAAATAATGTTCTAAATACTGTTTTAATTTTAGTTGATGAAACAAAAATATTATGTAAGTAGTAACTTGAATTAGAATTTTTTAAATTTTCGATGGAATATTTAAATTCATTTATTCTTTGACTTCAATTTAATAGGATTCATTTTTGAAATTATTAATAGTTAATTCAAATTGTTTTTAGTAAAATAAAATTACAGGCCTGAAACAATGAATTTGACTAATAATCCTAATAGTTTAATTTCAAAACCTGATTGGTTACGAGTAAAAGCTCCGCAAGTTGAGAGAATTGGGAATACTGCAAATTTGTTAAATGATTTGAATCTCAATACTGTATGTCAAGAAGCAAGCTGTCCAAATATTGGTGAATGTTTTGCTAGTGGAACTGCCACTTTCCTAATAATGGGTCCTGGCTGTACTAGGGCATGTCCATATTGCGATATTGATTTTGATAGATCTAAAAGAGAATTAGATCCAACAGAACCATATCGTCTAGCCGAAGCTGTTTATAGAATGAAGCTTAAACATGTTGTAATCACATCAGTTAATAGAGACGATCTTGAGGATGGTGGTGCATCTCAATTTTTTGAATGTGTTTGTCAAGTAAGAAAAAAATCTCCTGAAACTACTATTGAGCTTTTAATTCCTGATTTTTGTGGTAACTGGAAAGCTCTTGAAAAAGTTCTTGATTCAAATCCAAATGTTTTAAACCATAATATTGAGACTGTGCCTTCGCTATATAAAAAAGTAAGACCTCAGGGTAAATATGAGAGAACTCTTGAGTTACTTAAAAGAACCAGATACTATTCTCCCAAAGTTTATACAAAGTCAGGCTTTATGCTTGGTTTAGGGGAAAAAGATGAGGAGGTGTTAAGTCTTCTTAAGGATTTAAAAAGTTATTTCGTTGATATTGTTACTATTGGCCAATATTTATCTCCTGGGCCTAATCATTTACCTGTGCAAAGATTTGTGAGTCCCTCAAAATTTAATTACTTTAAAGTTTTCGGGGAAAAAGATTTGGACTTTATGCAAGTAGTAAGTTCTCCTTTAACTCGAAGCAGTTACCATGCTGAAGAGATTCAAAAACTTATGAAAAAGTATCCAAGATAATTCTTTTCATTTATTTGAATCTATCCACTCATTTAATTTCCATTCAACTAGATTATTTTTAATCATTGGATCATTCTTAATGATTTTTAGTGCATTTTTATAATTATTCATCTCAAGAATGAGTAATCCGCCTTCACCTGGCCTATTTAACTCATCTACCAAAAAACCACTTTTTATATTAATTCCCTCTTTTTTTAATTTTTTTATCCAATCAATATGTTCGTTAATTATTTTTCGTTTTAAAACATTATTAATTAAGTATTCTTTTTTTATAATTTCAGTTTTTACAAAGAAAGGCATTTACATTTTCTTTATGCCAAGCATCTCTTCTTCGCTTGGAGGAACAATTAATTTGAAAGTACTCTTGAAATGAGACCAATTTTCAATTATTTTGCCAGCCTTTAAGCTATTCGTTTTTGCTCGATATTCTCTAATAATGTCCAATAAGATATCTTCCTGCTTTGATGAACTTATTTTATAAATGCTAACTATTTCCTTATTAACTTTATTACTTAAATCATTATTCTCATCAAGTATAAATGCTATTCCACCAGTCATGCCCGCACCAATATTCCTTCCTGTGGAACCTAGAATAACTACTTTACCACCAGTCATGTATTCACAACAATGATCACCTGCTCCCTCTGTTACTGCTGTAGCACCACTATTTCTTACTGCAAATCTTTCGCCCGATTTTCCTAATGCAAATAATTTCCCACCTGTGGCTCCATAAAGGCAAGTATTTCCCAAGATGACTTGTTCGGAGGAGATTTTATCTATTTTTGGTGGAATTATTGTGAGTATTCCTCCATTCATTCCTTTACAAACATAATCATTAGCTTCTCCGATTAATTGAACATTCATTCCCTTCAATAAAAAGGCACCAAAGCTTTGTCCTGCATATCCTTTGAAATTTAAGTTGAGTTCGCCATTGAAGCCAGTGTTGCCATGAATTTCTGCGATTTCGCCTGATATTTTCGCACAAACACTTCTATCTGTATTTTTTATCTCAATTTCTTTGGTTAATTTTTCATGATTTTTAATTGCATCTATAAATTGAGTATCAGACAAAAACTCGTCTTCTAATACAGAACCATTACTATGAGCATTTTTTGAATGTTTTAACCATGATCTATGAGTGGTTGGTTGTTCATTAGTTACTAAAGAAGAAAGATCGATATTAGAAGTTTTTGGAAGAGCGATATTTCTTGCAGAAAGAAATTCTTGATTACCAATAAGTTCTTCCATATTAGAAACACCGATACTACTCATTATCTGTCTTACCTCTTCAGCAATATACAAGAAAAAATTGACAACATTTTCTGGAATACCTTTAAATCTTTTTCTTAATTCTTCTTTTTGAGTGGCAACTCCAACAGGACACTTGTTTGTATGACACACCCGAGCCATTATGCATCCTTCAGCAATCATCGCTACAGAACCGAAACCGTATTCTTCAGCACCTAGTAAAGCTGCAATAACTACATCCCATCCTGTTTTAAGACCTCCATCAGTTCTCAAAATTACTCTTTCACGTAAGTTATTCTCTAAGAGAGATTTATGAACCTCAGCAACTCCTAGTTCCCATGGTAAACCTGCATGTTTAATAGAACTTAGTGGTGAAGCACCTGTACCTCCGTCATGGCCTGAAATTTGAATTACATCTGCATTAGCTTTGCTTACTCCGGCAGCAATAGTGCCTATCCCAATTTCAGAAACAAGTTTAACGCTCACCTTCGCTTTTGGATGGACTTGGTGTAAGTCGTGTATTAGTTGAGCTAAATCTTCAATTGAATAAATATCATGATGAGGGGGAGGAGATATTAGGGCTACTCCAGGTTTACTATTTCTTAGTTTGGCGATGTAAGAATCAACTTTGGGACCCGGCAATTGTCCACCTTCCCCAGGTTTTGCACCTTGAGCCATTTTAATTTCGAGTTGTTTACCACTTCTTAGATATTCAGGAGTGACTCCAAATCTACCAGATGCTATTTGTTTAATAGCTGAGCATGCGGTATCTCCATTCTCTAGACCTTTTATAAATGGTAATGTAGCTGATTTAGTATTTTCATCAATATCATTTAAAACATTAAAACGAGCTGGATCTTCTCCCCCTTCTCCACTATTGCTTTTTCCACCAATTCTATTCATTGCAACTGCTAAAACTTCATGAGCTTCTCTTGACAATGCACCCAAACTCATTCCTCCAGTGCAAAACCTTTTGCAAATTGATTCAACACTTTCAACTTCCTCTAATGGAATGTTTTTTCTTTTTGAACTAATTGTTAGTAAATCTCTTAAAGATGTGGTCGGCCTATTACTAATGAGTTTTTTGTAAGTTTCAAAATGATCGTATCCTGGTCCTTGTTTTACAGCCGCATGTAAAACTTTGGACATCTCAGGATTATTAGAGTGATATTCTCCATTATTTCTAAATTGTACAAATCCTAAGAATTCTAATTTTTTTAAATCGATCTGTGGGTAGGCTTTTGTATGTATTGAAAGTGTTTCATAAGTTAATTCTTTTAATGTTATGCCAGCAATTCGGCTTGTCGTTCCATCAAAAGCAATTTTTATTAAGTCAGAACCAAGTCCTACGGCTTCAAAAATTTGGGCACCATGGTAACTAGTTAAAAGTGAGATACCTATTTTCGAAAGAATTTTTCTTAGACCATCTTCAAGAGCTTTTTTAATATTTTCTTGAACATCAGTTATTGATAGTGAATTTATTTTTTTACTATCTATAAGTTTTTGAGTTTTTGGATGTTTTAACCAATGTCTTCCTGCTTCAAAGATCAACCAAGGGCAAACTGCGCTTGCACCATAACCAATCAAACAAGCTAAGTGATGAGTGCTCCAACATTGACCTGTCTCAATTATTAGAGAAGCTTTTAGCCTGATTCCTTTTTTAAGAAGATAATGATGAATTGCCCCAACAGCAAGTAAAGGAGGAATAAAAGTCTTTGTAGGATTAATTCCCTTATCAGAAATAATAATTAAAGAGCAACCTTCTTTGATAGATAGCTCACTCTTTTTACAAATTGCTTTTAATTGGTTCTCTAAGCCTTGAACACCTTCCTCAATATCAAACAAACTTGAAATTGTTTGAGATTTGAGATTTGATTTTTTTATTGATATGAGTTCTTCCTCATTTAGAATTGGACTTTTTAAATGAACAAAAGGTTTAGGATCTTTAATCTCAAATGGTGTACATTTTTCTCCAAGATGCATTTCTAAACTCATTACCAGTTTTTCTCTAAGAGGGTCAATAGGAGGATTAGTAACTTGCGCAAATCTTTGCTTGAAATAGTCATATAAAATATGTGGCTTTGATGAAAGCACTGCTAATGGGATATCGTCGCCCATGCAATAGGTAGGCTCTTTGGCTAATGAAGCCATTGAATCTAAGATAAGATCATTATCTTCTGCTGAAAAACCGTACGCAGTTTGTTGTTGTAACAACTCAAGGTCTTTTAGTTTGCAGTCTTTAAGCCATTCATTATTTTTAATTTTTATAGTTCTATTACTTAAGAGATTTTTATAATCATGCCGTTGAGCTGCTTCAGATTTGACCTCCCAATTCCTTAGGATTTTATTTTGATGAAAATCAACTGCCAACATTTGTCCCGGTCCTAATCGACCTTTTTCTATTACTTTTTCCTCTTCAAGATCTACTACTCCTGTTTCGGAACCCATTATTACAAAACCATCATTTGTTATTGAATATCTTGCTGGTCTTAGACCATTTCTATCAAGCGTTGCCCCTACAAAATTTCCATCTGCAAATACAAGGAGAGCAGGTCCATCCCAAGCTTCTTGTAGGCTCGCAGAATATTCATAAAATGCTTTTATGTCTTCTCTTTGTTCAAGTTCTGGTTGATCTCTAAATGCTTCAGGAACAAGTTTTAATAATGAATCAGTTATTGGTTGGCCTGATCGAATATTGATTTCAAGGGTTGCATCAAGATTTGATGAATCACTTTTATTTACATCTACAATAGGCTTGATTTCATTAGATAACTCTCTCCAAAAATCATCTATATGTGTCTCTGAAGCTTTAGCCCAGTTGATATTACCTAATAGAGTATTTATTTCGCCATTATGACCTAAAAATCTCATGGGCTGAGCCAGCGGCCATTTTGGAAGTGTATTGGTACTAAATCTACGATGATAAACAGAAAATGAGACCTTAAAACTCTCTTCTTTTAGATCATGATAAAACTCAGATAATATTTCAGAACGTACCATACCTTTATATACAACTGTTTGAGAACTTAGTGAGGCAAAATAAAATTCACAATCCCCCACATGGTTTTTAAAAGTTTCTCTTATCTTTTTTTCAATTCTTTTCCTTAATTGGAATAAAAGCATCTCTATATCCTGATGATTTTTTTTATCAATGTATAAAATCCACTGACTTATGAATGGGGCATTTGATTTAGCTAAAGGACCTAATATTTCATTATTAACAGGTACTGTTCTCCAAGATGTATTGCTGAATCTTAATTTTTTTGCTTCCTCCTCACATATTGATTTACATTCTTCAATTTTTTCTTTTTTATTAGGCATAAAAACCATGCCTAAACCTCTATCCCACTCTTGTTTATTTTTAATATTCATTTCTTCTTCTAAGTATTTCCATGGAATTGAACATAAAATGCCTGCTCCATCTCCTGAATCACTATCTCCTCCACAACCTCCTCTATGCTCCATGCAGGTAAGGCCCTTTAGGGATTGTTTAAGGATCCAGTTGCTTTCTATCCCTTTAACATTTGCTATGAAACCAACTCCACACGCATCTTTCTCACCAATTATTCCATTTGGGGAATAACTATCTTTATATTCTTCAACGATTCTTTTGATACCCTCTCCCATAGATTATTTGATTCTATTTAGTTATTTATTTTCTATTATAAAAATAAATATGAAAATAAATCTATAGATAATGAATATTTACCAAAGAATTTTAATTTCACAAATTTTTAAAAAAATATGATTAAAAACTTTAAGTTGGTGCTCGTAAAAGGTTATGATAGATAAAATGTTTATTTTTATCTAAATATAATAGATGCCCACCATCTCACAATTAATAGGTTCAGAAAGGAAACGTCTGACTAGGAAAACAAAATCACCTGCATTAAAAGCTTGCCCTGAGAGGAGAGGGGTATGTACAAGAGTGTATACATCAACACCCAAAAAACCTAATTCAGCTCTAAGAAAAGTTGCAAGGGTAAGATTAACTTCCGGTTTTGAAGTGACGGCTTATATCCCGGGAATTGGACATAATTTGCAAGAACACTCTGTAGTACTACTTAGGGGTGGAAGAGTTAAGGATTTACCAGGAGTTAGATACCATATAATAAGAGGAACTTTAGATACTGCTGGAGTCAAAGATAGACGTCAATCCAGATCTAAGTATGGAGCAAAAGCTCCAAAAAGTTAATTTGTAAACAGCACTTTTTAAAACCATGTCACGTCGTAATGCAGCAGTAAAAAGACCAGTTCTTCCAGATCCTCAATTTAATAGTCGCTTAGCTTCAATGATGATTTCTCGATTGATGAAACATGGTAAAAAATCTACAGCTCAAAGAATATTGTCTGATGCTTTTTCTATAATAAGTGAGAGAACTGGCGCGAATGCAGTGGAATTATTTGAAACAGCTGTTAAAAATGCTACTCCCCTTGTGGAGGTAAGAGCTAGAAGAGTTGGTGGTGCCACATACCAAGTACCTATGGAAGTACGCCAAGAGAGGGGTACAGCTATGGCATTAAGATGGCTTGTTACATTCTCACGTGCAAGAAATGGCAAAAGTATGTCCCAAAAACTTGCTGGTGAGTTGATGGATGCAGCAAATGAAACTGGTAGTGCTGTTAAAAAAAGAGAAGACACTCATAAAATGGCTGAAGCTAATAAAGCTTTTGCACATTACAGATATTAATTTCGTCAAAAAGGTACTTAAGTAGTTTATTATTATAAAAGTTTACTTTTAGGGTGAACTATAATTATCTAAAATTATTTTATTTGGAGTTTTAAAATTGGCACGCGACTTTCCCCTACAGCGAGTAAGGAATATAGGTATAGCCGCTCATATTGATGCAGGTAAGACAACAACAACTGAAAGAATCTTGTTTTATTCAGGTGTAGTCCACAAGATAGGAGAGGTTCATGATGGTGCTGCAGTAACAGATTGGATGGCTCAAGAAAGAGAAAGAGGAATAACTATTACTGCTGCTGCAATATCTACTAGTTGGCAAGATCACCGAATTAATATTATAGATACTCCAGGGCACGTTGACTTTACTATTGAAGTAGAAAGATCAATGCGCGTCTTGGATGGAGTCATAGCTGTATTTTGCGCGGTAGGTGGAGTTCAGCCTCAATCTGAAACAGTTTGGCGTCAGGCAGATAGATACTCTGTCCCAAGAATGGTTTTTGTTAACAAAATGGACAGAACTGGCGCAGATTTTCTAAAAGTTAATAAGCAAATTAAAGATCGTCTAAAGGCAAATGCACTTCCAATTCAGCTACCTATTGGAGCTGAAGGTGATCTCACAGGCATTATTGATTTAGTTGCTAACAAAGCATATCTTTACAAAAATGACTTAGGTACTGATATTGAAGAGGCACCAATTCCATCTGAAATGGATGCGGAGGCTGCTGAGTGGAGAAATAAATTGATGGAGAGTGTTGCAGAAAATGATGAAGAGTTAATCGAAATATTTCTCGAAACAGGAGAATTATCTGAAGAACAACTTAAAAAAGGTATAAGGGAAGGGGTTTTAAAACATGGATTGGTGCCTGTATTGTGTGGGTCAGCTTTTAAGAATAAAGGTGTCCAACTTGTTTTAGACGCTGTTGTTGATTACTTGCCAGCTCCAGTTGATGTGAAGCCAATACAAGGTGTTTTACCAAGTGGTAAAGAAGATGTTAGACCTTCAGATGACAATGCTCCTTTCAGTGCATTAGCTTTCAAAGTAATGTCAGATCCCTATGGGAAATTAACATTTGTGAGAATGTATTCAGGCGTTCTTTCAAAAGGAAGTTATGTCATGAATTCTACTAAAGACGCTAAAGAGAGAATTTCTAGATTAGTTATTTTAAAAGCTGATGAAAGAGAGGAGGTTGACGAATTGAGGGCTGGAGATTTAGGAGCTGTATTAGGTCTTAAGAACACAACAACAGGTGACACTTTATGTAATACAGAAGATCCTATAGTCTTGGAGACATTGTTTATTCCAGAACCAGTTATATCAGTGGCCGTTGAGCCAAAAACTAAAGGAGATATGGAAAAATTATCAAAAGCTTTAACAGCTTTATCTGAAGAGGATCCAACTTTTAGGGTAAGTACAGATCCAGAGACAAATCAAACTGTAATCGCTGGTATGGGAGAGCTGCACCTAGAGATACTTGTTGACAGAATGTTAAGGGAATTTAAAGTTGAGGCTAATATTGGTGCTCCTCAAGTTTCTTATAGAGAAACTATTAGGTCTAGCTCTAAAGGTGAAGGTAAATATGCGAGACAAACTGGAGGAAAAGGTCAATATGGTCATGTAATAATTGAAATGGAACCTGCTGAAGTTGGTAAAGGGTTTGAATTTGTTAACAAAATTGTTGGTGGAGCTGTACCGAAAGAGTATATTGGTCCTGCATCTAATGGAATGAAAGAAACTTGTGAATCTGGTGTTCTTGCCGGTTATCCACTCATTGATGTAAAAGTAACACTAGTCGATGGTTCATTCCACGATGTAGACTCATCTGAAATGGCCTTCAAAATTGCAGGTTCCATGGCTTTTAAAGATGGGGTTAAAAAATGCAATCCTGTCCTCTTAGAGCCTATGATGAAAGTTGAGGTCGAAAGTCCTGACGACTTTCTTGGATCTGTAATTGGTGATCTCTCTTCTAGAAGGGGTCAAGTAGAAGGACAATCTGTTGATGATGGATTGTCTAAGGTACAGGCCAAAGTGCCCTTAGCCGAAATGTTCGGCTATGCCACTCAACTCCGATCAATGACTCAAGGTCGGGGTATATTTTCAATGGAGTTCGCAAATTATGAGGAAGTTCCTCGTAACGTTGCTGAAGCTATCATTTCCAAGAATCAGGGCAACTCCTGATCTCTAAACTAAAACACTCTTAAACCCTCGATTCTTTAATTCAAAATGGCTCGCGAGAAGTTCGAAAGGAACAAACCACATGTCAACATAGGTACTATTGGCCATGTTGATCATGGAAAAACAACACTTACTGCTGCTATTACAAACGTACTAGCAAAAAAAGGTCAAGCTCAAGCTCAAGACTACGGAGACATTGATGGTGCTCCTGAGGAAAGAGAGCGTGGCATTACTATTAATACGGCTCACGTCGAATATGAAACTGAAGGCAGACATTATGCTCATGTCGATTGCCCTGGACATGCTGATTATGTAAAAAACATGATTACAGGAGCAGCTCAAATGGACGGAGCAATTCTAGTGTGCGCAGCTACAGACGGTCCTATGGCGCAAACAAAAGAGCATATTCTTTTAGCGAAACAGGTCGGAGTCCCTGCTCTTGTAGTAGCTCTAAATAAATGCGATATGGTCGATGATGAAGAGATTATTGAACTTGTTGAAATGGAAATCAGAGAACTATTAGATAGTTATGACTTCCCTGGAGATGATATTCCTATAGTTCAAGTTTCTGGTTTAAAAGCTCTCGAAGGTGATTCTACTTGGGAATCAAAAATCGAAGAACTAATGAAAGCTGTTGATTCCAGCATTCCTGAACCAGAAAGAGAAGTCGACAAACCATTCTTGATGGCAGTTGAAGATGTTTTCTCAATTACTGGTAGAGGTACTGTTGCTACTGGAAGAATTGAGAGAGGTAAAGTTAAGGTTGGAGAAGAAGTGGAAATAGTTGGAATAAGAGACACAAGATTAACAACTGTTACTGGAGTTGAAATGTTCCGCAAACTACTTGATGAAGGCATGGCTGGCGATAATGTTGGTTTACTTTTACGTGGTGTTCAGAAAGAAGATATAGAAAGAGGAATGGTACTTGTTAAGAAAGGATCTATTACTCCTCATACTCAGTTTGAAGGAGAAGTTTATGTTCTAAAAAAAGAAGAGGGCGGCAGACATACACCTTTCTTCGCAGGATATAGACCACAGTTTTATATCAGGACAACTGACGTGACAGGTCAAATCACAGCATTTACATCTGATGATGGCTCTAATGTTGAAATGGTTATGCCAGGCGACAGAATCAAAATGACTGGAGAATTAATTTGTCCAGTGGCTATTGAACAAGGTATGAGATTCGCAATACGTGAAGGCGGACGTACTATTGGTGCTGGAGTTGTTTCTAAAATTCTCAAATAATATTTTTGAATTTTAAGAATTTAACCTCAATCACTTAATATAGGTAAATTGATTAGGGTCATTGTTAATCAATGGCCCCCAACTAGAAGTTATTCTGAAATTATGACTGCATCAATTGCACAACAAAAAATAAGAATTAGACTAAAAGCGTTTGATAGAAGAATGCTTGATTTGTCTTGCGATAAAATAATCCAAACTGCCGATACTACTTCTGCTTCAGCCATAGGTCCAATACCTTTACCAACAAAAAGGAAAATTTATTGTGTTCTAAGGTCACCACATGTTGACAAAGACTCTAGAGAGCATTTTGAAACTAGAACTCATAGAAGAATAATTGATATTTATAGCCCTTCGGCAAAAACTATTGATGCTTTAATGAAATTAGATCTTCCTAGTGGTGTCGATATAGAAGTTAAACTTTAAGTAATCCCAAAAACTACTTAAATTGATTAATATAAACAGATGTAAATGAGGTTTAAATGGGAGAGCTCTCAGTAAGGGAATTACCTTTATTTCCTTTGCCGGAGGTAGTTCTTTTCCCTCAAGAGGTATTGCCTTTACACATCTTTGAATCTAGATACAGAATGATGCTTAAGTCTGTTCTAGAAGCTGATTCTATGTTTGGAGTTATAAAGTGGGATTCAAGTACTAAAAGTATGGCAAACGTTGGATGCTGTGCTCAAATAATAAAACATCAAACTGCGGAGGATGGGAGAAGTAATATTATCACTCTCGGACAACAAAGATTTCAAGTCTTAGAAGTTATTCGTTCAACTCCATTTTGTTCAGCTATGGTCAGTTGGATTAGCGATGATAATATTGACAACCTTCAAAAACTAGATTCTTTAAAAGAATTAGTCACTGAAGCACTTAGTGATGTTATTAATCTAACAAGTAAATTGACAAATACCAAGACAACCCTACCTGATAAATTGCCTGATAATCCTATGGAATTATCATTTTGGATAGGGGCTCATTTGGGTGGTCCTGTTGCGCAGGAACAGCAAAGACTGCTAGAGGAAAGAAATACTTATACACGTTTGCAAAGGGAATATGAAATGCTTGATCATACAAGAAAACAACTTGCAGCAAGAACTGCCTTGAAAGAAAGTTTTCCTGATATCAAAGAAAATTAAATGTTTGAATTACTATTGCCTTTTTTCTTGCTGGCTTTATCCCTTATAGCTTTATCTATTATCTGGAGAATTAATGCTAGAAAATATATTTCTTCTAGTACAGTGGCATCTGCTTATGATGCTTGGACTCAAGATAAATTACTTGAGAGATTGTGGGGAGAACATATACATTTGGGCTTTTATCCAAAAGGGCAAAATAAGATTGATTTTAGGAAGGCTAAAGTACAGTTTGTTCATGAGTTAGTCAAGTGGAGCGGTTTAGATAAATTACCAAAAGGTTCCAGAATACTCGACGTAGGTTGCGGAATAGGAGGAAGTTCTAGGATTCTTGCAAAATATTATGGATTAAATGTTACAGGGATTACAATTAGCCCTGCTCAAGTAAAAAGAGCAAGAGAACTTACTCCTGATGGACTTAATTGCAACTTTCAAGTTATGGATGCATTGGATTTAAAATTTGAGGATGGATCATTTGATGGAGTTTGGAGTGTTGAGGCTGGTGCACACATGAATGATAAAACTAAGTTTGCAGATGAAATGCTTAGAACTTTGAGACCTGGAGGCTATTTGGCATTAGCTGATTGGAACTCAAGAGATCTCAGGGAATATCCTCCATCATTTTTTGAGGATTTAGTTATGAAACAATTGCTTGAACAATGGGTACATCCTAATTTTATTAGCATTAACGAATTCGGTGATGTTCTTAGAACTAATAAAAACAGTTCAGGAAGAGTTATTTCTGAAAATTGGAATTCCTATACAAATCCTTCATGGTACGACTCCATTTTTGAAGGCATTCGAAGACCTTTCGCAATTTTGTCCCTTGGCCCATTTGCGATAGTGAAGTCAATTAGAGAGATTCCAACAATACTTCTCATGAATTGGGCATTTAGAAAAGGTTTAATGCAGTTTGGAGTTTATAAATGTAGAGGATAAATTAATCTAGTTCAACATTTTCAGAAAAATAATTTCCAAAATCTACAAAATTTTTGCACATTGGCTTTAGCTTATTTTTTAATTCAAGAAAATTTTCAATGTTATTTTGATTATTTATTTCTAGGTCAATATAAATTATATATTCGCCTAACTCTCTTTTAGAAGGTCTAGATTCTATTTTACTCATATTAAATCCAAAATCTGCAATATTATTTATAGCTTTAAGCAAAGCACCAGGTTTATTTGATATTAATGAGAAAGCAAAACTGGCAATATTAGCTAAATTTGAATTTGATTCCTTGCTCAATAAGACAAACCTAGTGCAATTACCTGGAACATCATTAATAGGAAAGGCTAATTCTTTAAGTCCTTCGATCTGAATTAATGATTTTGAACCGATAGCAGCTCTGAATTTACTCCCCTTAACCATATTGACAGCTTCTGATGTTGAATTTGTTGGCAGAGGGATTGCATGTGGAAGATTTTCAGATAACCATTCTGAACATTGAGCTAATGCTTGAGGATGAGATAATACTTCTGAAATATTTGAAATTTCTCCATCACTTATTAATGCATGTTTGATGGGTAAAACAATTGCTTTATTAATATATATATCGGGAAATTTCCAGAGGGCATCTAGAGTAGCCGTAACTCCCCCTTCTACTGAATTTTCTATAGGAACTACAGCAGCATCACAATTGTTGTAAGCTATTGATTTAATTACCGAATGTAACCCATTACATGGTACAAATATAGGTGTCTGAAAATTGACAAGCTTTGATAATATGTGAGCTGCTTTTTCTGCGTATGTTCCTTTAGGACCTAAATATGCAACTTGTTTGCGCATGATTAATCGTGAAAAAAAAAGAAATCAAATAAGCATTGGAGGAATATAGAAAATGCTATTGTCTTTTGATGCTAAACAGAAACTAAAGCTTTCTGTAACGCGTAATAAAGAATATCTTTCTAAATATCTTTTGGAAGAAGAAAGAGTTGTTGGAGCAATGCTTGACTCCAATAAATTAGTACCAGAAGGAGAAGGTAGGTATAAGTATACAGTAACAAGTTTTAAGGTTTTTCAATTAGATATTAACCCTGTTGTCTCAATTGCGGTAGAAAATAAAGATGGAATTTTAAAAATGAGTGCCCTTGAAAGTACTTTGGATGGTTTGGGGATAATTGATGATTTTAATCTTATTTTGAAAGCGAATTTGGAAGCAACTGATATTGGATTAGAAGGAGAGGCGCTTCTTGGGGTATCTGTAAGCCAACCCCCTCTACTGAAGCTAGTACCAAAGAAAATTTTGGAATCTACTGGTCATTCGGTATTAAATGGGATTCTGTTGGGTATAAAGTCAAGAGTTCAGCAGCAATTAGTTAAAGATTTTTTAGATTGGTGTGAATTAAACAAGATTTGATTTTCTTAAAAAACTTTGCCTATGAAGATTAGTTATGCCATTTTTTCTGATAAATGAAAAATGCTCTCTGGTCCCGTAACCTTTATTTTTAAATATTAAGTATCCTGAGTATTTTTTTTCTAATCTTTCCATTAATTGGTCGCGAGATACTTTTGCAACTATGCTTGCTGAGGCTATTGCGGTAAATTTCAAGTCTCCTGATACTATATTTTTTTGAATTCCTTTCCATGGCCTTAATAATAAGGGACCATCAATTATTAATTCAGATGGTTTCTCTTTTAACTTTTTTAAAGCTCTTATCATTGAAAGTTCAGTTGCAACTCTAATGCCGAGCTGATCTATTTCTCTGGCCGAGGATTGCCCAATTCCATAATCTGAAGAAAGTACTAAAATTTTCGGCAAAAGTAATTTTCTTTTTCTGGGAGTTAATTTTTTACTATCTATTACACCCAATCGTTTTAAAGTTAATTTATTTTTTTCAGTTAATACTACAACCGCTGAGAAAACTGGACCAAAAACTGCTCCTCGTCCAACTTCATCTATTCCAACTTCGGATACTTTATTCAATACTTGCTGAAGATCTTCTTCTTGTTTTTCTTGCATTGTTTATCT
>CACGNA010000008.1 GCA_902574425.1 uncultured Prochlorococcus sp.
AAATTTATGATGGAGACTCTTAAAAATTTCAAAATCAAGCCAAAAGTTATTATAAATGGATCAGCAATAGGTTATTACGGGACAAGTTTGTCGGATGAATTCACCGAAAATAGTATTGGAGGAGAAGACTTTTTAGCTAATCTTTGCAAACGATGGGAAGCAGTTGCTGCTGAAAAACCATTTTTCTCAAGGTTAGTTATTTTTAGAATTGGAATTGTTCTGGAGGCAGATGGAGGTGCATTAGGAAAAATGCTACCTGTATTTAAAATTGGATTAGGTGGGCCAATTGGAGATGGTATGCAATGGATGAGTTGGATTCATCGAAGTGATTTATGTGACTTAATAACTAAAGCATTAGTTGATAAAAATTATTCAGGCGTATTTAACGCTGTTGCACCAAACCCAGTATTAATGAAGGATTTTTCTAAGACTTTAGGGAAATGCCTTAACAGACCTAATTTACTACCAGTACCAGGAGCAGTTCTAAAAATTTTGTTAGGAGATGGATCAAAAGTTGTATTAGAAGGACAAAAGGTAATAAGCAGAAAACTCAAAAATTTTAATTTTAAATATCCTCTTCTTGAGAAAGCAATTTCCGCCTCCACCAAGAATTAAAACCATTTACCAAAGCACCAATAATTAGAATTGTGATTAGTGGAACTATAAGAGGATTCCAAATTATCTGAATAAAATTAATAAAAATAGATATTCCATTTAATTGCATAATTATTGCAAAACCAAAAAATATTGCAAAAAAAATTACTGTAAATAAATTTATTATCAACAAATTATCGATTATTTGTTTTAAGTTATTTTGACTATTTTCCTTAGTCATATTTCATAACAAAATTCATATCATCAACCATCTTAATACAAGCTTTGTTTTCACCTAGTCTTTTTTTGGCATTTTCATGACATGAAATCAAAAAATTATTATTTAGCTTAATTAGGTATATTACTTGTATGATCAATCTTGTTGTCTGATTTATTTGATCATTCTTATTTTTATAATTACTTGCACAAAAAACATATTTTCCAAGCAAACGTCTTTGCGCTTCTGCAAAAGATTTTGTAAATTGTGGACCTTTCCCTTCAATCTGAATAACAGGTTTACCTAATCCAATCGCTTGCTCTGCTGCTGTGCCTGCCATGCTAATACATAATCTACTTTTCAATAATATTTCTTCAAAAGTATTCCAATATAAATTTACCATTAAAGATTTATATTTAAATTTTAAGAGATTCTTCTCATTTATTTTCTCTAGGTATACCCATTTTCTATTTTCAAAGATCTCCCTTATTTGTGATGAAGATAGAGCATTAACTATTGCAAAATTAAATTCAATTTTTTGAAAATAGCTGAAATCTGAAAGAGCCTCTAATACTTCTAAAATCAAAACAAAATTATTTAAAATCTCAGGAAATCTACTACCTGGAAATAGTCCAATACTAAATTCAGATTGCTTTAATTCTTTATCTCTAAAAAAAAACTTATCCATAAATGGATTACCAAAAAAAGAGACTTTCTTTTTTAACTGGGAAGTTAAATCATTAGCAGTAAGAAAATCTCTTGTATATATTTTTTTTGCCTTTTTTGAGATCAAAAAAAATTTAGAGGGCCATGGTAATTTTAACTTCCCTTCATAATGACTTGAATAAGCAACTAGATATGTAAAAAAATCTTTTTTACATACCCATGCAAAAAATACTGGCACAATATCACCAACGACAAAAAAATAATTATATTTTTTTCTTATTTTGTAAGTTAAATATAATCTTTTGAGGACATAAATTATTTCTCCTCCAAATATCTCATTTAATCTTCCCTTAAAAGAATTGTAGCCAATACCTCCAGTACTAAATTCTTTAGCTTTTCCAATAATCTTAATTTTTTCTTTCTCGTAATGAATTCCTTTACCTACAATTGGCAAAGCCTCTACAGAATGACCACTATTTACCAATTGCTTAGCTATCAAGCTCCCAGATAGATCTTCTCCATGACCATTACTCAATAATAAAATTCTGGACAATTTAAAAATCCAACCATTTTTTGACTTTGGTTAATTCAGGCCAATCTGGATATCTAATAAATCCGTCTTCAACAGATTCTTTCAACTCACTTTTAACATCAGGCATCATCATAGACATTTTTTTTATTAACTCAATATGATCCCTAACCCCTTTATTATTGGTAGCCAAAAGGGCTAAAGACAAATTCATTCTTGCTTGTGGATCTTGCTGATTTAATCGAACAGCTTGTCTGGCAGCTGCCAAAGCTTCCTCATTATTTTTCAAGATTAATTGAAGCCATGATAGACAAGTCCATGCAGCAAAATGATTTGGTATTTGCTGTATAATATTTTGAAAATCTTGAACGATAGGAATTAAATCTTGTCCAGCTTTGTATCTTGATAGAGCTGCATTGAAATCCTCTTCGATGGGATTAATTTCGTTATTCATAATTATTTAAACCGCAAAAGAGCTTCCACAACCACAAGTTTGAGAAGCATTAGGGTTTACAAAATTAAACCCACCGCCAATTAATTCCTTACTAAAATCTAATTGCATCCCATATATATACAAAAGACTCTTAGGATCGCAGACTACTTGAAAGCTTTGATCAGAATTCAATGAATAATCATAAACTTTATCATCGGAATTTATTTCATTACTTCCTATAAAATCCATTGTATAACTCATCCCACTGCAGCCTCCTGATCTTACGCCAACCCTGAGAGCTTTCTTATCAATTTGTCCTTTTAATAAATTTGAAATTTGCTCTATAGCATCATTAGTTATTAAGATACCTTTACCATCATCAGAATTCTTAATTTCCTGTTTAAATACTACATTTTCCATAAACAAAGATTTCCTACTATTTATAATATAAAAACTTAATCGATAGGTTGCATAGAACGAACAATATCCAAACTTGATTTGTTATAATTTTAAGAAAAAAGTGAAAATTGCAATAGTTGGTTCTGGATTAGCTGGTCTTACAGCAGCAGTCAATTTAGTTGATGAAGGCCACGAAGTAGAAATATATGAGAGCAGGTCTTTTTGGGGGGGTAAAGTCGGAAGTTGGGAAGATAAGGATGGGAATCATATAGAAATGGGATTACATGTATTTTTTTATAATTATGCAAATCTATTTAAATTAATGAAAAAAGTGGGCGCTTTGGATAATTTACTCCCGAAAGATCATACTCATCTGTTTATAAATAATGGTGGCAATTTGAAATCTTTAGATTTCAGATTCCCCTTAGGTGCTCCATTTAATGGACTCAAAGCATTTTTTACAACTGAACAACTTACTTGGGTAGACAAGTTCAGAAATGCCCTAGCTTTAGGAACAAGCCCAATAGTTAGAGGATTGATAGACTATGAAGGTGCAATGAAAATAATTAGAGATCTAGATAGGATTAGTTTTAAAGAATGGTTTTTAAATCATGGTGGGAGTGAAAAAAGTTTAGAAAGAATGTGGGATCCAATCGCATATGCTTTGGGTTTTATCAACTGCAAAGATATTTCAGCAAGATGTATGCTAACTATCTTCATGATGTTTGCTTCAAAAACAGAAGCCTCAAAACTTAATCTTTTAAAAGGTTCTCCTCATAAGTGGTTAACACAACCTATTGTCGACTACATCACAAACAAAGGGGCCAAGATCCATCTAAACCATAAAGTGGAAGAAATTATTTATGAAAAGGAATCTTCCTCTTATTCCGTTAATCAGTTAAAAATATCTTCTCCTGAAGGGACTAAAACAGCGTTTGCAGATAAATTTCTAGCTGCCTGTGATGTTCCTGGAATAAAAAAATTAATTCCAAAAGAATGGTATCAATTTAAAGAATTTGCAGGTTTAAAACAACTTAGAGCTGTTGCAGTAGCCACAATCCAATTAAGATACGACGGTTGGGTTACCGAATTACAAAAAGACAATACTGGAAACTCGCCCACTGGACTCGATAACCTGCTATATTCTGCTGATGCTTCTTTCAGTTGTTTTGCTGATTTAGCACTAGCAAGTCCAGCAGACTATAGGAAAAAAGATATGGGGTCACTACTGCAATGTGTTTTAACTCCCGGTGATAGATGGATGGGAAGATCTACAGAAAGAATTACAAAAGAAATAGATAAAGAAGTACGCCGTCTATTCCCATCTTCAGAAAACCTTAAATTGCTTTGGAGTAACGTAGTACAAATTCCACAATCCCTCTATAGAGAATCTCCAGGTATGGAACCTTTCAGACCCGATCAAAAAACATCTATATCTAATTTCTTTATGGCTGGTAGTTACACTAAACAAGATTATATAGACTCTATGGAGGGAGCTACAATGAGTGGTCATTTAGCTTCGGCCGCTATTTTAGAGAAGAAAGCCGAATTAGCAAAAAATCTTGCAGTTAGTTAACTTATGGGTACTTGGCTAAAACATGACGTAATAACACTTGTTAATGCGCCTCTTGAAAATGTTTGGAATACATGGAGTGATTTAGACTCAATGTCACTTTGGATGAGCTGGATAGAATCTGTAAAAACAATTGATGAAGAAACCACAACATTACCAGATTTAACAGAATGGACTTTAGCTGCAAATGGTTTTAGGTTTAAATGGAAAGCTCAAATTACGGAAAGGATCGAAAACAGTAAACTTAAATGGAAATCTATTGGAGGTTTACCAACTGAAGGATCAGTAGTTTTCGAAAGCAAAAGTGATCAAATAACATCAGTAAATTTAGCAATAACATATGAGCTGCCTAAAATGATTGCTCGATTTATGGAAGAGAATATTTTAGGTAAAATGGTCACAAACGAATTACAGTCCAATATAGATAGGTTTAAAGATTTGGTTGAAAAAAATTATAAAAATGATTTTTCTAACTAAAAATATTAATTGCTACATCTAGCAGTCCTTCAAAAGTATATTTTTGTGCCTGACCATCAACTCTTCCAAAAATCTTTTTGCATATTTTTGTTGTTTGAGGTCCAATAGTTAAGAATTTAGTTTGATCAAAATATTTTAACCATTCCTTACTAAGTGCTTTTTCTAGTAAAAAAGCAGAATTTAAAACGGTTTTGCCGCTTGAGAAAATAATTGCATCCACTTTTTTATTAGAAATAAGATCAATTGTATCTGCAGGAATTGAATCAGGACATCTAGTTTCATATGCAGCAACCTCAAATACACGCGAACCAGCCTTTCTAAATTGATCTGAAATTAGATCCCTCCCACCTGTTTGGACTCTTGGCACAAAGACTCTAAGTCCATATCCAGATATTGGGAAATTATCAATTAAACTTTCGGCAACAAATTCTGGAGGTATGAAATCAGCCTTGATCCCAAAATCATCAAGAGTTTTTGCAGTTTTTTCTCCGACTACGGCAATTTTTAGTGTTTTAGAACACTCTTTTAACGAAGTATTAAAATACTTCAGCCTCTTATCTACAAATTTAATCCCATTACTACTTGAAAAAATAATCCAATGAAAATCATTTATTTGATTTAATGCTTCGTCAAGAGGATTTAAATCATCAGGATCTCCAATACTTATTGCTGGGAATTCAAATATATTGGCACCCTTGCTTGTGAATATTTTTTTAATATCCTTTATCCCCCCTCTTGATCGAGTGATAATTATATTTCTTTGATAAATAGGTAGATCAACTATTGGCATCCTTATCCCCAACATTATTATTTTCTTCGTTGCTATTTTTTATTTGATCTAGAAGTTTCAAGACTGCTAATCCTTTACCAAGAACTATATCGTCTTTAAAAATTATATCTGGTACTCTTCTCATCTCTATTCTTTTTCCTAAAATATGCCTAATAGAGCTTTTAGCGCTATTCAAATTTTCCACAATTTCTTTCTTTACTATCTCTTGAGCATTAGAAGTGATATAAATCTTACAGTATTGCAAATCACCTGATAAATCAATCTTGGAAATATTGACGAAATGATCTCTAATAAGATCACTTTCCAAATCATTCTGCAAGATAAGGGTTATTTCTTTTTTCAAAAGGGAAGAAACTTTTGCAAGACGGTAATTATTTGGCATTATGATTATAAATTTAATGGATTTGTCATCGCCTGCAAGACAAAATAAACAGTTATGAAAGCACTTAAAACAGAAGATATTAAACCAATTGTTGTTAGTGGGTTTGATCGATTCTTGAATAAAGGTTCAAGTAATGCAACAAGTCCCCCAATAATAATAGATATTAAATACTTGGGATATCTTGCAACATTAGAGAAAAATTCGCCCATTAGCTCCACAAATAGATTACTTTTTTAGCTAAGTTTTAACAAACATTAATCAGCATGATTACATTATATCAATTTAGGCACAGTGCTTTTTGTTTAAAAACAAGAATGGCTCTCCATGCAAAAAAACTACAATATCGAGTTGAAGAAGTAACGCCAGGAATAGGTCAATTTGAAATCTTTAAATTATCAGGTCAAAAACAAGTCCCTGTAATAGTCGATAGTAATGATCAAATTATTCATGACTCATCAACTATTTGTGAATATATAGATAAAAAAAATGATAACAATCCACTTTTTCCTGAGGACCCAATATTATTTGCACAATCTAAACTCATTGAAGACTGGGCAGATACTACAATGGCTAAAACTTGTAGAAAAGCTTTAATAAAATCTGCAATAGAAAATCCACAGTTAAGAACTGCATTACTTCCAGATGAAATACCTTTTTCAGTTAAAAGTATTGTTGATAAATTACCTTTTGAAAATCTTAGTAAACTCTCCAATGTAGTTTTGTCTTCTAAAGATAATTTAGAACTCCAAAAATTACTGGAAGCTTTATCAAAATCCCTGATCAACAAAAAATATTTAGTTGGAGATAGTTTATCAATTGCAGATATTGCAATTGCAGCTCAATTATCCCTTCTTAAATTTCCAAAGTCTGCAGGGCCAATTCTTTCAGGAGAGGGGAGTCAAGAATACATAAATAACCCTTATCTAGAGAATCTTTTCATATGGAGGAACAACTTAGAAGAATATCTTTTTAGTGCTAACTCTCAATAAATTCAAAAGTCAATTGATATTTATTTGTTTTAATAGCATGACTAGAAGGATCACCAACTTTTGAACCATAAGAAGCAACATATTGCACTCCACAAATTGATGGTTTGATTGAATTATTAACTTCCAATATTTCTTCGGAACATTTCTGAAATTTACTAATTGTCTCTACCTGATTAATCCTTGAAGCACCTAGCTTATGCGCTGTTTGTATAACTAGCTCATCTGCGAAAAAAATATCATCATCTTGGATCTGATTTCTCCCTTTAATTCTTGAATCAATATAAAAATCATCTTTTAAATAAGTAATTTGATTATTAATAGATTTAGGATCATTTACAACCTTGATTAAAGTGTCACCAAATATTGCTTTTCCAATAGATTCAGAATTTTTTGCACGATTACCAACAATTAAATCTGAATCATTCTTAAAGAAATTTACTTTATAAATAACTGGCTCTTCTGAATCATTAATTATATCTTGAGAGGTAACAAGCCAATTCCCCTCGAACCATTTAGGATAAATTAAATCTTTCGAAGTATCAGATAATCTAAAATTTGGCAAATATAATTCTGGCCATTGAATTACACGATTTTCCAAAAACTGTCGTACGTTAGAATCTACTAGAGCAAAAGAACTTTCTAAAAAAATTCCTTGAAAAGTCAAGCAAAGAATTAATCCAAGAAGAATTTTCATTATGTCAAATCCACTAATAAGAGCATCAGATCATTTTGTATTATTAGAGCCAGATTTAAAAGAAAAAATTGTAACAAAGGAAGAAGCAATTTTATGGTTGAAGAATTGGCTTAGTAAGACAGAAACACAAACAATATATCAAAATATAGAAGATCCTGATGAGGAATTTTATGAAGAATTATTGGAAAGCACTTATGAATTAGAAATAAAATTAGGATACGTTATCAAATGGTTTGCAGTAAGAATTGAACCAGATTAACTAATTATTTCTTTATGAATTGCATTGATTATTTTCATAGCAACTTCTTCAATATTTTCCCTTTTTACCTGAATTCTTAAATCTGCTTGAGAATACAAATTTTCTCTTGATTGAAAAATGCTCATATATAAATCATTGAGATTCTTTCCCTGAAGTAGTGGCCTGTTTTCAATTTCATTTTTCAATCTTTCAATTGCTATATCTTTGTCGAGATCTATCCAAGCAATTATTCCCTGTCTTAAGATTCCCCAGTTTTCGGATTTGGTAACTATTCCTCCCCCAGTTGAGATTACTAATGAAGGAATTTTGATAGTTTCTTTGAGGCAGTTTGCTTCTAATTCACGGAAATTCTCTTCTCCTTCATCATTAAAAATCTGATTGATAGATTTTTTTGCCAACTTCTCTATTAATGAATCTAAATCAATGTATTTATACTTCAATAATTCAGCCAGCTTCAAACCAGTTTGTGACTTACCAGAACCCATCATTCCTATTAAAAATATGCTTCTGCCTTTAATAATATGAACTGTTTTTTTGATAATGGATTGTTCCATAAAGACAAAAGCGTATTTAAAACCTTAAGATAGTATTATCGCAGACAGATATGACTTCTACACAATCCAAACCATTACATGGAAAAGGACGTGCATGCGTCATAACTCGACGTGCCTGCTTTAGTTCTAGTCACCGTTATTGGCTTCCTGAAAAAAGCCCAGAAGAAAATTTATCTCTTTTTGGTAAGTGCAGTATTGCTCCAGGTCATGGTCATAATTATGAACTTATTGTTTCAATGGGTGGAGAACTAGATTCTGATGGAATGGTACTTAATCTCTCTGATGTAAAACACTCTATTAAAAATAAGGTTACTGGACAATTAGATTTTCGTTTTTTAAATGATGTCTGGCCTGAATTTAATATTAATAATCAAGAGGGTATACTTCCCACAACTGAAGCATTAGTAAATGTCATTTGGAGTCGTCTAAAGGATGATTTACCTCTTACAAGTCTAAGGCTTTATGAAAACCCAAATTTATGGGCAGATTATTTTGGAAAAAACATGGAAGCATTTTTAACAGTTCAAACTCATTTTGCAGCCGCTCATAGACTTGCAAAAGAAGAGATATCCTTTGATGAAAATAAAAAAATCTATGGGAAATGTGCCAGAGTTAATGGACATGGTCATAACTATCTTTTAGATATAACTGTAAAAGGAGAAATTGATAAAAGAACAGGAATGGTTTGCGATTTATCTGCCCTCCAAGAGATAATTAATGATTTGGTTGTTGAACAACTAGATCATACTTTTCTAAATAAAGATATCGAATTTTTCCATAATTGTGTTCCAACTGCTGAAAATATAGCTTTATATATTTCTGATATTCTTAAAAAACCAATACACAACCTAGGTGCAACATTACACAAAATAAGACTCCAAGAGAGCCCAAATAATGCTGCAGAAATTTATGTTGATCAAAAGTTAACCAATTCATTGAAGATGAAATTTGAAAATAGTTTAGTCACACAAACTTGAGTATCCCAAGAGTAATAATTGTTATAGCATCTAGTCTTGATGGGAGAATTGCATTTCCTGGAGGTGGAGCATCGCATCTTGGAAGCGAAGAAGATAAAAAAATGTTAAATCAAAACTTATCAATGGTTGATGCCACCATTTTTGGTTTAGGTACTTTAAGAGCTCATCAATCAACTTACCTAATTAAAAATATCAATGATAATGACGAAGTAAATATATCAAAAAGCCAACCAATTTCTATAGTTGCTTCAAATAGCAAAAAATATAACAGTAATTGGAAATACTTTCGTCAACCAATCAGAAGATGGTTAATAAGCTCAAGTAAAGTTGATAATTCTTCGAATAATGACTTCGAGAAACACCTCTTTTTCGAAGATTCATGGGGAAAAACTTTAATTTCACTCAAAAAACAAGGTATCAATGATCTAGCTCTTTTAGGAGGTGCAAAACTTATAAATTCATTTTTAAAAGAGGATCTAATAACAGATATAAAAATTACAATAATTCCAAGAATTATTGGAGGTAGATATACATGGATCCCTCCAGAAAAAACAAATGAGATTTTTAATCTCAAAAAACTATGGGAAATTAAATCAATTAAAAGTTTAATGAATAATGAAATCCACGTTCATTACAAAAAAATGTGAAATAGATTCAATAATAAATGAACCAAAAAATAGATAAAGTTGAAGTCAAATTGTCAATTAAGGAAATCTCCAAGGAGATATGGAATGAATTAGCAAATGAAATCAATAATCCATTTTATGAATGGACCTGGCTTAAAAACCTTGAAATATCAAAAAGTGTTTCAAGAGAAACTGGTTGGCAGCCTCTATATTTTGTTGCTTATAAAAATGAAGAAATATTAGGAATTGCTCCACTTTTTTTAAAAAATCATAGCTATGGAGAATTCATTTTTGATCAATCATTTGCAAGATTGGCTCAAGAGCTTAATTTAAATTATTACCCTAAATTAATTGGAATGAGTCCTTATAGTCCTGTAAATGGATATCAATTTCTTTATAAAAAAAATAAAGATAAGAAAGAAATTACAAATTTACTTATAAACCATATCGAAAGCTTTGCCATTACAAACAAAATTTTAAGTTGTAATTTTTTGTATATTGATGAAAGCTGGGGCAGCCATCTTAAATCTTTGGGATACCATGAATGGATAAATTCCAGCAGTGAATGGAGGAGTAATGGAGAAACAACATTTGATGATTTTCTTTCTAGATTTAACTCTAATCAGAGAAAAAATATAAAAAAAGAGAGGAAATCAATTACTAAACAAGATATTAAAGTAGAAATTTTTAATGAAGCTGATATCAACCAAGAAATCCTCAAAAAAATGCATAATTTTTATGAAAATCATTGTTCGAGGTGGGGAGTTTGGGGAAGTAAATATCTAACATCTACATTTTTCGAAAAAATTGTTGATAATAAAAAAAATCTTTTACTTTTTAGCGCATCCAAAAATGATTCAAATGATATTTTTGCTATGTCGATGTGCGTTAAAAATAAAAACAACTTATGGGGTAGATATTGGGGTAGTCAAGAAGAAATATCTAATTTACATTTTGAATTATGCTACTACCAGCCAATTGAATGGGCAATAAAAAATAATATCCATTTGTTTGATCCTGGAGCGGGTGGTAAACATAAAAGGCGGAGGGGGTTTTTTGCAAAAAGCACCGTTAGCTTGCATAAGTGGTTTGACAAAAATATGAAAAATATAATTTATCCTTGGCTAAATGAAGTTAATAAACAAACCAAGATTGAAATTGATTTTGAAAATCAATCTATACCCTTTAAATAAAAAATTATTTGGCTTTACCAAAGATTATATTAGTAATATAGTTTTTTATTAACTTCTAAGAATGGATTCTAGTAAAAGTTTCGATGAAAAAATAAAGATTGATAATAATCTATCCAATCGATATATAGACTTAGATCCAAACGGTTATTTTATTATAAAAGTAGACTTAGAACAAAATAAAATCATTTTAGAGCACTTTCTAAATAATATTAATGATGAAGGATATGCTCTTGACCCAGAAACAAATGAACCAATTAAATGCGACTCTCACAATAAAAGAGTAAGTAATGAAGTTTTTGAAGGTATCAGTGCCAAACAACTTGGGATATTGATCACTGAAGAAAGAAATGACTTAATAACCAGATTCGATCATGCTCTATATTTAGGCCGGGAACTACAAAAAGCAGAAGAATGTTTATACAAAAAATTACAATATGTCCAAGATTAAGAAATTAAACGAAAAAATCTAATCTTTTCATCTGATGTTAAATTAAATAAAAATAAAAAAATTAATGAACATCATTTTCTATTTTGCATTTATTGGTTTTGGTTTTGGAGCTGCTTTCGCATTAGATAAGCTCTTAAGAGCAGTTAAATTAATTTAAAAAAACTACAAAATTTTAATAGTCTCTCCATATAAATCATATTCATCCGCAAAAGAAATATTTGCTTCAACAAATTTACCAATATAATTTTTCAAATCATTATTAGCATTAATAGATAAAATCACATTTCCGTCAATTTCAGGCGCGAAATTGTATGACCTACCTATTAATTCGTTATTATCTGATATTTTTTCCACCAAAATCTTCATTTTTGAACCAACATATGACTGATTTTTATCTTTAGAGATATTTTGTTGAACTGAAATAACGTTATCTTTTCTTGCCTCTGCAACGTCTGGGGATACTTTATTTGGCAAATCAAAAGCTGCAGTTCCTTCCTCAGGAGAAAAAATAAACACTCCCACATGATCAAATTTGTGCCTATCCAAAAAATCGAGAAGATGTTCAAAATGTTCTTTTTTTTCTCCTGGGAATCCAACAATGAGACTAGTTCTTAATACAGCAGATGGAATTTCTTCTCTAATTTTTTCCAAAATTGATTCATTCAAAGAAGCCTGCCAAGGTCTATTCATACTCTTCAACACATCTGGATGACTATGCTGAAGTGGCAAATCAAAGTAAGGTACTATATTCTTTGAATCTTTGAAAGCTCTAATAACTTCATCAGTTAAACCCGTTGGATAAGCATAATGTATCCTTATCCAAGGAATTGGAACTTTAGAAAGCTCATTCAAAAGTTTGGCCAATGATGGTTTTCCATAAATATCTTGACCATAATTAGTTGTTATTTGACTAATTAATATGATTTCTTGAATACCCTGCTTTTCAAGACTTTTGGCTTCTGAAACTATAGATTCTATTGTTCTACTTCTTTGAGGACCTCTCAACTTAGGAATAATACAAAAAGCGCAATTATAGTTGCAGCCTTCAGCAATACGAAGATAAGCAACAAATTTGTTTTTATCTACAAAACGAGGTATTTCCTCATCTGCAATAAATTCCGGTATTTTTGAAACTTCATTAACGATTTCCCCTTTTTCTACTCTGTCTAAAACCTTGACTATCTTTTGATAATCTCCTGTTCCAACCAAACCTTTTATTTCAGGGATTTCTTTTAGAAGTTCATCTTTAAAATGCTGAGCCATACAGCCTGCAACTATTACTTCCTTTCCTTGATTTGTATATTCTAGAATTTTTCTAATAGATTCTTCTCTAGCTGTTTCAATAAAACTACAAGTATTTACTACAACAACATTTGCATCATTTATATTGCTGTCAACTTCATAACCCTCTTTATCTAATAAGCCTTGCATATGTTCAGTATCAACAAGATTTTTCTCGCAACCAACATGACTGAATGCAATCTTAGATAGTTTATTTTCTTTTACATTGAGACTCTTTTGTTTCACAACTTGAAAAATAAGAATTAAAGATTTTAAAAAGCATTTCGTATATAACTCTCATGCCAAGATAATATTAGGATAGATAATGTAAATAACAAACTTTCATTTTGTATGGCCCTTAAGACTTTAAACAGAAGAAATAAAAAAGATTTGAAATGGCCAAAAATCATAATCGCGATTCTTAGTACTATAGGCATAGTTGACACAGGTTCTATTACTTTAAAAAACTGGGGATTATTTACTTCGCTTTCATGCCCAGGGATACAAAATGGTTGTGAAACAGTTTTAAATAGTCCTTGGGGTACTTTATTTGCAAATAATCAAGTTAATATACCTCTCTCATTAGCTGGATTTATAACGTATTTATCAATATTAGTTATCACAATAATACTTTCGCTTAATTTAATTTCCCCAAAAGAAAAACTAAATAAGTTTTTATGGTGGTTAGTATTTCTAATATCTTGTGCGTCATCAACATTTAGCTTTTTATTAATAAATATAATGTTTTTCAAGATTCAAGCATATTGTTTTTTTTGTATACTTTCAGCAATTTTATCGTTTTCTATCTTTATAATTTCTATAATTGGAGCAAAGTTTGAAAGTAGAGAACCTATGATTTTTAGAGGTTTCATTGTAGCCATTAGTGTCCTGCTGGGGGGGCTAATTTGGTCAACAAACGTTGACCCCTCTAATGCTATTGATGTTGCAAGCCCCACTGAAAATGTATCTCCAATAATTACCACTTCAAGCTCTCCTCAGAAGGTAAAATTTGCAAAATTTTTGAGAGAAAACAACGTTGTTATGTATAGCGCTTATTGGTGCCCTCATTGCCACGATCAGAAACAATTATTTGGTAAAGAAGCAGTTAAAGAATTAAAAGTAGTTGAATGTGCTAAAGATGGCAGAGATAATGAGTATGAGCTATGCCAAACGAAAGGAATCAAGGGATTTCCTTCTTGGGAAATAAATGGAGAAATTATTAGTGGTACTAGCGACTTGAATGAATTAGCCATAAAGACAGGCTATCAAGGAGATTCTAATTTTTAATAAATCTTTTGTGAATTTTTTGATCTAACTGTTGTCTAGTATGGCATTCCCAATTTTTATCTTTATCTGGAAAATCATCTCTATAATGCCCTCCTCTGCTCTCTTCTCTAAATAGACAAGCTTTTAATAAAGTTATAGTTGTTATTTGTCTATTCTTTAAATCAAGTAAAAGATTCAATGCTCTCCTATTGCGTTCACTAAGTTTAATTTTTTGATCAAATGTTATTTTTTCAAGACTATTTAGTAAAGCATTTTTATGTAATTTATCGATATCATCTTGAAGAAAATTTAGAAATTTACTCATATTTACCTTATTTCGAGATACACCTAAATTTAACCAACATAGTTTTCTTAGTTCATCAATTTTTTCAGCAATTTTAGAAATATTATCTTCTTTAGGATCTTCAATATCAAACTCTTGCAATGATCTATCAAATTTTGCAAATTTGGGAAGATCATTCAAAACAATTGAAGACATTTTTCTTGCGAAAACAAGACACTCCATTAGTGAATTACTTGCCAATCTATTAGCACCATGCACACCTGTAGAAGCAACTTCTCCAACGGCATATAATCCTTTTCTTGTAGAAGATGCATTTAGATCAGTTTTAACACCTCCCATCCAATAGTGAGCTGCAGGAGCTACAGGTATAACTTCATTTAAAGGATTAACTCCATAATCCTGACATCGACTTAAGATCGTGGGGAAGCGCTCTACAATTTTTTCTGGGTCAATATACCGAAAATCTAGGCCAACATGATCTACATTATTATCATGCATATTTTTCATAATGGCTCTACTTACCTGATCTCTAGTAGCTAAATCACGATTTTCAAGATTTTTAACTGGACTTTCACCATTTTTATCAACTAAAATAGCACCTTCTCCTCTAAGTGCCTCGGATATCAAGAAACAAGGTGCACCATAAAATTTTAAAGCCGTTGGATGAAATTGAACAAACTCTAAATCTTCAATAGCAGCGCCTGCTTTCCATGCAAGAGCAATGCCTTCTCCAGAGGATTGAGCAGGATTAGTTGTATTAGTAAATAAATGTCCACCCCCACCTGTAGCTAAAACTACAGCTCTCGACTGAATCCAATATAAATTGGCTCCGTCAAGAACCTGAACTCCTTTACATTCTTCATTTTCAATAAGGAGTTCAGTTACTCTTACACCCCTACAGTGAAGAATATTTTTTTTATTTTCAATATGATCTTCTAAAACTTCAACTAATGCTCTGCCAGTACGATCTTTAACATGCAGGACTCTTCTTCGAGAGTGAGCCGCTTCTAAAGTAGTAGATAATTGATCAGAACTTTGATCAAAAATCATCCCTAAATTCTGCAACCTATCTACACAACCTGGGGCTTCTTTAACCAGCATTTCTACAGCTTTAAAATCACATAGTCCATCTCCTGCTTTTAAAGTATCTTCGGCATGAAGATCGAATGAATCATCTTGTCTAACAACAGATGCTATTCCTCCTTGAGCCCATCGACTAGAAGATACCTTACTAGTGTTTCTATTTAAAAGTAGCACTTTTAAATTTGCAGGTAATTCCAGACAAGTCATAAGTCCTGCAGCTCCTGCCCCTACAACAATTACATCCCAATTATTTATTGGTATCGGTTCTTGCGAAAATGGAGGCCTCAGCATTAAACCAATCCACTAAAATTTGGTTGCAGAATTGCTAAAAGGATAAAGATACCATCGACAATTAATGTCGTTTGAATTACATAACTAGAAACCAAGAGTGCCTTACCATTAGTCGTCTCAATAGTCGCAGAATCAAAAATCTCTTTTGAAATTAACCAAAGTATAAGTGCAACAAAAATAATAATAGATAATGATTTTATTTGAATAAGATTTTCGGAAGTTTTTTGAAGAATTAGAGGTGCAGTTTCGGAATCTGCTGTTATGACCTGTCTCCATTGATCCATTATTCCGGTCAAAAATATTGAAATGTCAGTAGCTGCAGTTCCAAACAAAGAAGAGATATAAAAACTAGAACCAATTTTCCAATTTGTACCAAGGCCAATTAAAGCCAACGGAAGAACTACAGCTTCAACAGGAATATGAAGAATAGGAAATGGACTTAACCATCCCCAAAACAAACATCCACCAAGCCAACTTCCTGATACACCAAGTAATAATGAGCTGACGATATACCATTTATTGGATTGTTTCTTGTACAAAAGAAATGCTCCTAAGAGAATTACAAAAGTAAAGCAAAGAGCACTAATAGGTTCTAATCTAACCCAAGGGGCTTGAACAAATATAGGTAAAATTACAAAAAAAGAAGACCATAATCTTAAAGAAATTGGCCTTGATAAAAAAGTACTTTCATATGAATCAACCGTATGAAGCAATTCATTTTTTAATTTATCTTTCACCTCTAAATTTTTTGTAATTAATTCTTCCAATGAATAAAGTCTATTAAGTAAGTGCAGTTAATTGAAATCGTGTTTGAAAAAACTGCTAATATTATATTTTAATAAATTAAAGACCCTAAATTTCATAAATGTTTTTTGTATTTTAAAAGTATTTAATACACTTTGAGTAATATATGAGTTTAAGATAAGAATAAAGCATAATATTTGGAATTGAATTGTGTGGCAAGAAATTAATTATAAAGAAGATTCAAATGATCTTTTAGTTCCTAATATTACTTATAAAATAAATCCTGCAGAAATTGAAAGTATTGAAGATAATTCCATTGCTCAAGAAATAGGATTTGAATCAGGTGATTACATAATTAGTATTAATGGTAAAAAGCCAAGAGATTTAATAGATTATCAGATACTTATTAGTGAAGAAATTTTAAATATATCTGTTTTAGATAAAAACCATGAAGTTCATAATATAAGCATTGAAAAAGATCAAGATGTCAATTTAGGCATTAATTTTAAAGATGCATTATTTGATTCAATCAAACAATGTAATAATCAATGTCCATTTTGTTTTATAGATCAACAGCCCAGCGGTAAGAGAAAAAGCCTTTACGTTAAAGATGATGATTATAGATTAAGTTTTCTTTATGGTTCTTATCTAACTCTTACGAATTTAAAAAAAGAAGACTGGGAAAGAATATCGACGCAAAAACTATCCCCGCTTTTTATTTCTGTTCATGCCACTGATCCTGATACTCGAGAAAAATTGTTAAAAAATAAAAGAGCAGGGGTAATTCTGGATCAAATTGCATGGTTTGAAAAAAACTCTATTCAAATACATGCTCAAATTGTTGTATGTCCAGATATCAATGATGGAGAGATTCTTGAGAAATCAATTTTTGAACTTTCTGCATTCTACAAAAAAAATTCTCAAACAGTACTTTCAGTCGCAATAGTTCCTGTAGGACTTACAAAATTTAGACCTGAAAATGATGGTTTGAAATCAATAAGCTCAGAATTCGCAATCAAAACCATTAAACAAGTGGAGAGAATTCAAGCTTTATTACAAATAAGTCATGGAACTCGTTTTTGTTGGTTATCAGACGAATGGTATTTAATAGCTGGTAAAGATTTACCTAGTTATAAAACCTACGAAAATATGCCGCAAGAATCTAATGGAGTAGGCTCTATTAGAAGCTTTCTAAAAACATTAAGTGAGAAAACTAAAAACCTGCCTCAAAAAGTAAAAAAGCCAAAAAAAGTTAGTTGGATTGTTGGCAAATTAGTTTATGAAGCCCTAATTCCTACAGTAAAGAAATTAAACTTAATTGATGGATTGACAATTAATCTATATGGTTTACCAAGCATTTATTGGGGACAAGAGCAGGTTGTAACTGGACTTCTAACTGGAGAAGATCTAATTTATGGGCTGCAAAATAAGGATTTAGGAGAGGCTATTTACATACCATCAGTCATGTTAAAAATTAATACTGATTTATTTTTAGATGATAAAAATATTAAAGAAGTGGAAAATCAATTGAATACTAAAATTCACGTTCTTGATGATTCAAATGATATTATAAATACTTTAATTGGCAAATCTAATAAAATAAATACTATAAAAAATGCTTAAAAAAATAATAAATCCTATCTTATTTTTGCCTATTGCTCTTTTTATTAACTCTCTAGAAGTACTATCGAACGAAAAAAAAGACCTCATAGATAAAGTTTTGGAAGAAAAATCAAATAAGCCTTTTATTAGTTACAAAGAGATAGAAAATCTTGTTTTAAATAACGAAGAGTTAAAATCATTACAAAATCTAGTTGCTTCTGCAAACTATAATCTTTCTAGTCAAATTTCTCAAAGATATCCCTCCTTAGATTTTCAAGCCAATGGATTACCAAAATATGTCTCAGGTAAAAAGTATAGTAGCAATTCACAGACTTTAAAAACATCACAATTTACAGCTAATCCTTCTCTAAATATTAAATGGGATTTAATCGAACCCCTTAGAAGCTCAGAAATCAAAATTGCCAAAGAAAATTTCAAAATTGCAGAAAATAATTATGAAATTAAGAAAAAAGATTTAATTCAAGAAGCAAGAATAAGGTATCACAAATACCAAAAGTCATATCAAGATATCCAAAATAAACGATATACACTTGATTTATCAATTACAAGTCTGAAGAATGCTAAGGCAAAGTTAGATGCTGGAATCGGTACAAAATTTGAAGTTCTTGAAGCAGAAGCTCAACTATCTCGAGATAAACAATCTCTTAATGAAAAGAAAATTGAACATGAAATTAACAAAATATCCCTTAAAGAGATTCTTAATATCAAGGGAGATTTCGAAATTAATAAAGCGCAAAATTTAATAGGTTTCTGGAATCATCGATTGAATAAAAATATTAATGAAGGTTTAGATCAAAATCTTTCTTTGAAAAATCTTCTTCTTCAAAAATCTATTAAAAAGAGCCAAGCCAAAAGTTTTTTATCTCAAAATAAGCCAACTATTTATATCAGCAACACAATCGCTAGTACATTTTCCAAGGGAGACTCTCTATCTAATAATATTAACTCTGACAAAACTGGATCTAATTATACAAATACAGTCAGTTTAAATTTTGCATGGAGTATTTTTAATGGTGGACAGAATAAGAACTCTTACAAATCAAAAATAGCTGAAGCTGAAGCTGAAGAATATGCTTTGCAAAATGTAAAAAATATTTTGACCACGAATATTAGCAAGGCCTATTTAAATCTTAAATTAAATGAAGAGAAAATAATTTCGTCTCTTAAAGAAATTGAATCTAGTCAAGAGTCCGTCAGGCTTGCCAGACTTAGATATGATGTTGGAATATCAACTCTGAAAGATGTACTGATTAGACAAAATGAATTAAGTAATGCGAAATCAAAAAATATTAATGCTCGTTATAAGTACAACTTGAATTTAGATGAATTAGAAAGATTAACTTTTCTTGAAATAAGTAAAAATTGTTTGGATAACAATAATAATACTATTAAAGATAGTAAATCTATTTGTAATATTTCAAGATGAATCAACCAAATTTAACTAATAAGCAACTTAGTCAATTAGATTCTCTATTTGAACTAGTTAGTCAACGTCAAAAAAAAGATTTTGGAAATATTAGTGCTAGCAATAAAGCAGACGGATCATTAATAACAAGTTGTGATTTATGGAGTGATAACAAAATCGTAGATGGTCTCGCAGCAATTGCTCCAGATGAGGGAGTTCTTAGCGAAGAAGGAGGAAAGTCTATTCCTAATACAAAAGCATATTGGGTTGTAGATCCACTTGATGGGACAACAAATTTTGCTGCAGGTATTCCATACTGGTCTATATCAGTAGCAAGGTTTGTAGATGGTAGACCTGAATCTTCTTTTTTAATAATCCCTACATTGAACAAAAAGTTTGTATCTATTAAAGGTAAAGGTGTTTGGTTAAATAACCAAAAAATAGACCCTAATCAAAAAAATTACCAAAGTGAATGCATTTCTTTGTGTAGTAGATCTATAAAAATTTTACAAAAAAAACCAAACTCAGTATTTCCTGGCAAAATCAGACTCTTAGGCGTATCGAGTTTAAATCTAATAAGTGTGGCGATGGGACAAACTTTTGGAGCCATAGAATCAACACCCAAGATATGGGATATTGCGGCAGCATGGCTGTTATTAGAGGAGCTTAATTGTTCTATAGAATGGTTAGAAATAGATCCTATGAATTTAGTTTCAGGACAAAACTTGAGCGATGTTAATTTTCCATTGATTGCTTGTAGATCAAGAGAAAAAATTGAAATATTAAAACCATGGGGTAATTTATTATTGGAAAAATAGTTGCATTATAAATAAATAATTGCTTGATAAATTGCTTAATTAGATACAATAAAAAAAATACATAAGATAAATATTTGAAGAAAATCAATATGCAGCGCAGCTCAACTTGGATACTGAAAAGTTTGTGGGGAGCTTGTGAGAGATGGAGCAAATCTGATTGTATTGATTTAAGTGCAGCATTTGCATACTACACATTACAATCATTTTTTCCTATTCTTCTAATTTCTCTTTCAATAGCATCATGGTTCCTAGGAAAACAAGAGGGCTTAGATCAAGAAATAATTTCTGTAGCGGCTCAAATTTTACCTCCTTCAGTAGTTGAATTAGTAGAAACAACATTATTTAAATTAATTGATCAAGGTTTTGGAGCAGGTATTCTCGGGGCTATGTTTTTGCTTTTTACAGCAGGAAATGCATATTTATCTCTCCAAAGAGGTTCTGATAGGCTCTGGGAGGACGAACTTCCTTCTAAAAGAGCAAATGCTGCCTGGAGAGAGCAAGCATCGAGGTTTCTCCGTAATAGAATTGAAGCTTTTTTAATAGTATTTTTTATAGGATTCTTAATGGTATTAGATCAAATTAGTGCGAATCTTAGGATGATACCAAGTAACGTTTTAGAAAATCTTTCAAATTCTAATAATCTAATTTCTGATTTATTACTAAAGTTACCCCTTTTACAAGTTGGTCAATTTGCAATACCATTAATTGGATTTACTTTAATGGCACTTTTATTACAAGCACTATTGCCTAGTAGAAAAGTTCCTTTAAGACCACTTTTGCCTGGATCAATTCTTATTGGAATTGGCCTAACTACTTTGAACCTAGCAGTAAGTAAAAGTATTCTTTCGCTTGGGGTAAGATTTCAAGCATATGGCTTTATTGGAGGATTTCTAGTCCTTACCTTATGGGTCTGGCTTTTAGGAGTAATTTTATATTTTGGTCAGTGCTGGAGTGTTGTTATTGCTAGTATGACTTTAGTAAATAAAAGAGTGAAAAGATATCGTAATAATTAGTATGAATTATTTTCTCAAAACCAATAAAAATTTGCTTACTTATTCTCTAATAATACTAATATTAGTGCCTATCTTTGGGATTAAATTATTTATAAGCTTTCTCGGTAATATCATACTGCTTTTATTTTTAATTCCTCTTTTATTTTTAGTGGTATTATTTATAGGTTTTAATTCTTACAAATCAAAAATAAATACATGCAGTAATTGTGGTGCAATATCATTAGGTCTAAGTAATACTTGCATGAGCTGCGGTACAGAGCTTGAAAATATAAGTAAAGAAAGTCAATTTAATAAAAAACCTAGTGAAAGTACCATTGAAGTAAAGGCAGAAGAAATAAAATAGTCTTCTAACCTATTCCGATTTGTCGAAGAATACTTTGTCCAGTAATTAATTCAGTACCTAAACCAATCAAAATACCCATCATAGCCATACGACCATTCCAAGTTTCGGCAAAATTAACAAAGCCAAACCTCGCTTGATTGTCATCATTCATAGTTAAATATATGTACTCAATTTTTATTTTAACGTTTTGAGGAAGAATTTATGAAAATAATAAATGAATTATTTAATATGTCTGACACCATCAACAGGACGATACTCTTCACCAGTTGATTCCTCATAAATGATAGCTGGTAATCCCGTATCAAACATTGTTTGCAACGCTTCCTTAAGCATGGGATTCCAACCACCTGTACTTACTTTTCCATGTCTGACTGTCCAATCCCAAGTTCCTTGAAGGTCTCTTGGTATTCTTCCTTCTCTATCTCTTCGAGCGACTAAGTCTAAAGATTCGACTAAACCAACAATTATTGGATTTTTACCATAAGAAGGGGTGAGACTTAGTTCAAGCCTAACAGGATCTTCTTTAACTAGTTTCAGTCGAAACCTTGGAGGTAACTTAAGAGATCTTATGACCGCTGAGACTATTTTTGTTCTTAATTCCAATTTTTTTTCCTTAAATTTAAATACTATTAATCAGTTGTTGAACCCTTTCCCTCTAGTGAAGAGTCATTATCATTTGAGAATCTTACAGTTAATAATTCCTCCTCTGTGATATTCCCTGATTTATCAAGAAGTTCAGGATGTATTGTATATTTATTTTGTTTCAAATTTGAACCATCGAAAAGTTTTTTTTCTTTACCAGATATACCCCAACCATTGGACATCACTTTAAAAGCCTTCCACACTAAATAGGTTAAGGCTGCAGAATATATAATTGGAAATAGAATAGCCATCAAACTTATGAATTAATTTTGTAGTACGACTTATATGATAGCCCGAAAAAAAGAAAATTAGCTATTTTAAGTTAATAAATTTTTCTCATAATGAAATTTTCTCTTTTGAAGTAGTTATAGTAAAAATAGACAAATAATGTGTCTCGAATCTATTTGAAGAACATAAAAAAATCAAAATTGAAAAGCTTCAACCTCAAGAAATTACTACTCTCTTCAACAGTTACAATAGGTGTTTTTTTGCCATTAAATTTAGTTTGCAAGCCATTAATTAATCCAAAGTTTAATGAAATTAATGAATATTCCAATAGATCTTTCATATCTAAGGCTGTAGAAAAAACTGGTTCTTCTGTAGTAACAATTGATACTCAAAGATATGTTAGAAAAAGACAATTTCCAAGAAATTCTCAACTATTTTTAGACCCATATTTTGAAAGATTTTTTGGATTAGATTTACCTAAAGATAATCAGCCAAAAATCGAGCAAAGCCAAGGTAGTGGATTTATATTCGCAGACGGACTTGTAATGACTAATGCTCATGTTGTCAACGGCTCAGATAAGGTAATTGTTGGTTTAACAAACGGTAAAAAATTTAAAGGACAATTAATAGGGCAAGACTTTTTTACTGATTTAGCTGTGCTTAAAATTGAAGGAAAAGGACCTTGGCCAAAAGCACAATTGGGCGATTCAACAAAAATTCAAGTTGGTGATTGGGCAATCGCAGTTGGAAATCCATTTGGTCTAGAAAATACAGTTACACTTGGTATTATTAGTAATCTCAAAAGAAACGTCACTCAACTAGGCATATACGATAAAAAACTTGAGCTTATTCAAACAGACGCTGCTATAAATCCTGGAAATTCTGGAGGTCCACTATTAAATAGCAATGGAGAAGTAATAGGTATTAATACTTTGATCAGGTCAGGTCCAGGAGCAGGTTTAAGTTTCGCCATTCCAATCAATAAAGCAAAAGAAATTGCCTATCAACTAATAAATAATGGGAAAGTAATACATCCTATGATTGGAATAAGCCTTATAGATGGAGGTGATTTTGAGACAAATAATAATGCAGTGAAAGTTGGTTATGTAGTCCCGAATAGTCCAGCGGAAAAAAGTGGAATTATGGTCAATGACCTAATCATAAAAGTAGGTAATAAAGAAATTAAAACCGCTTCGGACGTAATAAGCGAAATAAGTAAAAATGGTATTAACAAAAAATTAAATATATTATTAAAGCGTAGAAATAAATTTATTAAATTAAAAGTAATACCAACTGATATAACTAACTTAGAAAATAACTAAAAGGACTAATCTTCGTTCTGTTTAAGTATTTCCACACACCTAGAAATGCATCCACCATCCCTTATATCACAAGTAGTAATGCATTCAAAATAACTTTCAATAGGATCCGAAATTTGAAACTGTTTTTCTTGGAATTGATAATTTTTCATATAAATTATTTTTGTATTTTTAAGGTTAATCAAGGACGGTAAACTATGTAAAGATAAATGAGTGATCTTACTTAGCTAAATGTAAACTTTATTAAAAGTAATCAAATTTTTTTATGACTTTGAGTTTTTTCTAAAAAATATTCGTAATTACCATCATATGAAAATAACTTTGAATCTTTAATTTCAATAATTCTATTTGCAACCTTTGAAATAAAATACCGATCATGAGAAATGATTAATAATGAACCTTTATAATTTTTTATTGCTAATTCTAAGTTTTCCTTAGATTGCAGATCCAAATGATTAGTTGGTTCGTCCAAAAGAAGGAAATTACTAGGATTAATAATCATGAGCGCCAATGCTAATCTTGCCTTTTCTCCCCCACTGAGTTGTTTAATATATTTAAAAACAGTTTCATTTTGAAAGCCAAAACCCCCTAAAAATGTTCTAACTTTTTTTTGGGACCATTCTGGAGACTTATTACATATTAAATCAATAACCCTTTCTTCAAGTGAAAGTGCTTCAGCCTGATTCTGCTCATAATAGCTAGTAATTATATTGTGTTTACCAAGATTAATTTCTCCAATTTCAGGAGATATTTTTTTCATAATAATTTTAAGCAATGTAGATTTGCCGCAGCCATTAGGTCCCAATATTGCTATTTTCTCCCCAGAAGAAATCTTTAAATTAATATCTAAAAAAAGAATTTTGTCCTCGAAACTATGCGACAAATTTTTGATATTTAGAACTAATTTTCCTGAGCGAGGGCACTCTGGAAAATTAAAAACAGGACTTTTTGATTTTGCTATAGGAGCCTCAATTTTAGAAATCTTTTTTAATTGTTTTTCTCTACTCTTTGCTTGAGAACTTCTAGTTGCGCTAGCTCTAAATCTATCTATATACCTCTTCTGTAACTCAATTTCTTTTTGTTGTAATTGATATGCCTTATTTTGTGATTCTTCATTCAAAGATTTCTGTTCGACAAAAAAAGAATAGTTCCCATTATATGTTTCAGATGTTCCTCTATCTACAAAAACTATTTTTTTACATAATTTATCTAAAAAATATCTATCATGGCTGATTATTATAACTCCAATCTTAAGCGATGATAGATATTCTTCCAACCAAAAAATAGTTTCTAAATCTAAATGATTGGTTGGTTCATCCAGTAAAAGTAAATCAGGTTTTTGTAAGATTATTTTTCCAAGTGCAATTTTCATCTGCCAACCCCCTGAGAAATTGCAAACTAATTTATCAGCATCTTCTATAGAAAAGCCTAATTTTGGTAATATTTTTTCTACATCAGATTGCATTTTATAACCACCTAAAGCTTCAAATTTTGCCTGATATTTTGCGAGTTGATTTACAAATATTTCAAGTTCATCGGAATTTTTTTTAAGATCCAATGATTTCATTTTATTCTCAATTTCTAAAAGTTTAATGGCAACAATTTGTATATCTTTAAAAGAACTTTCTAATTCCTGTCTCACTGAAAAATTCAAATTACAATCAAACTCCTGTTTTAAATGAGCAATTTTAGGATTTCCCTCTTTGATGATCGTTCCACTTGTTTGCTCTTCCTCTCCAATTAAAATCTTAAATTGAGTTGATTTACCTGCACCATTAGAACCAACTAAGCCAACTTTTTCTCCTTTCTTAATCTCCCAACTAATATTTTTTAAAACAACATCTGTAGAATAAATTTTGCTTACACCTTCAAATCTAATCACTGTTTTAAAATAGAATTTACAAAATCTGTGGCTTATTTACTAAAAAATATTTTGTGGAATAAAATTAAATCATGAAAAGAATAGAACAAATTGTAGTGATTTTCATAGCTGCAGCTCTTGCAATTCCAAGTTATTGGTTTTTTTGGACTTTGGCTGGTGGAGGTGGCTACAACAAAAGAATAAAACCTATTCCTACTCAAAATAATAATTATTCGAAACCTTTTCCTAAAGACCTCCGCGAGCCTTAATTAACCACATTTTAGTTGCCTCATCATCAATAGTACTCAAATATTCAATAACCTCTTCTTTAGTCACAGAAATATTTAACTCGTTGCCAATATCGCATATTTTATCTAAGGCTTTTTTGGGATTAGTTAAGGCTGTCATAAATAGACTTTGCTTCTTTTTGGAATCGTTGGCTATTAACTTATAGAGCTTTTCAGCATTACTGGACATGTTTTTAAAATCTATTTATTAATAGATTATTACTTCAAGCTACATTTTGTTCATTATATTTATTATTAGATAAATCATTATCGAAATCTTTTATCTCTTTTGCAGAGGCATCTGCCATACTTCTTGCGTCTAAACATAAAACTTTTCTTAGTTTCGCAAAGTTAGCTGCGTGAGATTTTCTTCCATCTTTTTGAGCATAATACTCAGACTGCTGAAGAATATGATGAAGATGAGTTAACAAATATGGACTAATTACAGCTGATACCAAAACGTCACTATTTTCATTATCGTGAGAATCAGAATTGACTAATCTTTTTTTCGGTTTATCAATTATCGACCTTTTAGGAGAATCAATTTTTCTTGAATTTTTCATGGGACAATAAAACAATTAATTGATACGGACATAAATTTCCTTACTAATAATATACACAAAGATAGTATCCTTGACTAACTGTGTATACTTATAAGTAACAGTTATCAACTTTGACTCATGGCTACCCGCCAAAACTCAACCAATGGGAAGCCAAAATCTCCCAGAATTCAAGTAGTTCTTCCAGAATTAATATGTGAGCAATTAACTATTTTGGCCGATAATGAATCTAGGACAGTAAGTAATATGGCAAAAGTGTTAATACAAGAGGGTATAAAAAAATATTTCGAAAAAGAAAGTAAATCACCTGTTTCAGAAAATAATTTAAATACTGATAAATTTAGAGATGAACTTGAAAAACAGAGCGTCAGAAGATTAAAAAGAGCTCCTCAAAGGATTAGATACTATAAACAATCTGATTAAAAATAATTAATTTTGAGGCAATTTCTGTAAATCTACAGTTTTACCCATAACTACCAAAATATTTCCTCTTTCCAAAATATATTTTGCTGGAGGATTAACTGTTAACTCTTCAGCAGATCCTGCAGCAAGAACATTTACTAAATAATTTTTCCTCAAATTTAAATCTCTCAAAGATCTTCCAATAAATTCTTCTGGAACAGTTATTTCATCTATACCAGTTTGATTATCTAGTTCCAATCTTTCGATTAGATTTGGTCTTACTAGTTCTAAACCTAATCTTTCTCCTTGCATCCTAGATGGGAAAACAACTTTATCTGCACCTACTCTTTTTAACATTTTTTCGTGCAAGTCACTGGTAGCTCTCGCTATTACTCTTTTCACTTTGCTACCTTCACTATCTTTAGCAATAAGAGTTGTAGTTATACTTGCTTCAATAGGTTCACTAATACCCACTACAACAGTATTCATTTCAAGTATTCCCGATTCTTTCATAGACTCTTCATCAGTACAATCTACAACTCTCGCTTCTATCGAAGGTTCTAATTGCCTCAAATCATCAATAGCTTTTTCCGAATAATCTGCAGCCAAAACATCTGCACCATTACTAATAAGTTCTCTGCAAACTGCGGTTCCAAATCTTCCAACGCCGACAACTGCAAAAGTGAGTGCTTCATTTTCTCTCTTTTGAGACCACTGCCACCAATCAGCCATAATAAAACTCAGTCAATCCTAAACATATAGATCAGCCCTAGGATAGCCAATTCTCTTATGTCTATCTATTCTACTCTTATAAAGAGCCTGCCAAAGTGCACTTAAAAGCAAAAGAATCCCAAGTCTGCCCACAAACATACCCACAATAAGAATAAATTGACCAAAATGATTTAATTTTGCAGTTAAACCAATATCAAAACCAACTGTTGCAAATGCAGATATACAAGTGAACAGAATTTCTAGGAATGTGAATGATTCTTTTTTAACAAAAGTATTAGTTGTACTAAGCAACATTGCCATTAAAAGAACAAAAAGCAAAGATCCAACTGTAATTCCAACTGCCTTTAGAATAACCTTATCTGAAATTAATCTATTGCTAATAATTACATCTTTCTGACCTCTTAAAGTTGATCTAGTTGCAGCCATTAAAGCAATAAATGTAGTTGTTTTTATGCCTCCACCAGTACCTCCGGTACTTGCTCCAATAAACATAAGCGTCATTAATAATAAGAGGCCCGTATCTGAGATAGAGTTCAAAGAAATCGGAAAATTTGTAAAGCCTGCAGTTCTTGCACTAACTGTTTCGAAGATAGATGAAATCAACCGTTCAAACAAATTTAAATCATTAAAAAATTGACTATTTAGCAATGATTCAGTGATAAAGAATCCTAATGATCCGAACAATATTAGAGACAAACTTGTCCTAATAACTAGTCTGGAATGAAGGCTTAATTTCTTATAAGAAAGATTTTTTTTATGACTCCAAATATCATCAATAACACGCCAGCCCAATCCACCCATAACAATGAGAAAAACAAAAACAATATTCACCAAATAATTTGTTCTATAGTCTTGAAGACTATTTGACATTAACGAAAATCCTGCATTGTTATATGCAGAAATGCTGTGAAAAATCGAAGACCATAGTCTTTCCCAATTATTTTGAATGTCTACAAATCCAAAAGAATATAAAACAATTGCGCCCAAGGATATGATACTAATTGCTGTAATAGCAATGCTTTGAAAAGTTCGACCAATTCCTCCAACTCCAAATTCATCTAAAGTCTTTCCTTTGTCTAATCTAGTTCTTAGCTTTGTCCCCTTTACAACAAACCCTTGTAAAAATGTTGTAATAGCCATTAATCCTAGACCACCTGATAAAAGCATAAAAGCCAAGAAAACTTGGCCAAAGAAATTTAAATCAACACCAATATCTATTATGGTTAAGCCAGTTACAGTTATAGCTGAAGTTGATGTAAAAAATGCTTCCCACAAACCAACCTTTGAAGATGAACATAATGGTGAACTCAACATTAAAGTTCCAAGGCAAATAATAAACAAGCCTGTAACAATAGTAAATTGTGGGACTGATAGCTTTTTGTAAGCATCTTTGATCCTGTACACCTTACTTGTAAATTTCACGATATTACCCGTAATTTAAAATTATCAATGCTGGCACTGTCAATGACATTATAAGTGTTAATCCAGCTCCATATTTTGCGATATCAAAAAATCTATATCTTCCAGGACCATAAACCATTAAATTTGTTTGATATCCCATTGGAGTCAAGAAAGATTGACTTGCACCGAACAAAACAAGCATAATTAGAGCGCTTGGTGAAATGCCTAATACATTTGAGAATTCAATAGCAACAGGCAAAATCAAAGCAACCGAAGCAGCATTACTTATAAATTGTGTAAGAATAACTGTCGATACAAAAATTACGACTAGTGCAAAATACAGAGGCATTCCATTAAGGACGAAGTTTAGATTGACTGCAATTAAATCCGCTAATCCAGTTACTTGCATAGCTACACTAAAGCATGATAAAGATCCCAACAATAAAATGACGTCTAGTCTTATTGATTTTTGTATTTCTGCAGGTCTTAAACATCCACAAGCCACCATGGCAATGACTGCTAGAAGAACTGAACCTACTAATGGAATATTAGTAACCGAAGGCAAAACAACCATTCCTATTGCAATTGCAATCGATATTGGTTTTTTTATCAAAAAAGGTAAGTCATCTTCGAATTGATCTAAAATAAGTAAATCATTACTAGCTTGCAAACCTCTTATTGAATCTAAAGGTGCTTGTAATAATAAAACATCTCCAGCTCTTAAAACAGCTTGGCCTAATCTCTCCTGTACAGTTTGTTGACCTCTTCTTAATGCTAAAACTGTTGCATTATGACGCTGCCTAAATCTTAATTCTCTCAAACTTGCACCGGCTAGAGTTGAACCAGCTGGTAACAGGGCTTCAAAGGTCTTAGTACCTTCATCATCTGAGAAAAAATTAGTTCCTCCGAAAGATTTTTTATTCTCTCCTAATAAAATGGTATGTTCCTGCTGAAGTCTAAATAAGTCTGCTCTTGTAACACGGATTATTAATCTATCATCCGGTTCAATCTTTCTATCTGCCAGAGGAGGAAGAATAACTTTTCCATTTCGTTGCAACTCCAGAACATCAACATCAAATCGTCTTTGCAACCTACTATTTCTGACAGATTGTCCAACTAATTCTGATGCAGAGGGAATAGTAACTTCAGTAAAGTAAATATTCATATCCCCATTTTTAATAAAATCCTTATCTCTACCTCTATCTGGCAAAAGCATATCAGAAACAAGAATCATATAGGTTGTACCTATCAGCCATACAGGAATTCCAATTGAAGTCAAGCTAAATAATGCTAAAGCTCCATAGCCTAATTGCTGACTAATATCACTTACAAGAAGATTTACTGAACTACCTAATAATGTCAGAGTTCCGCCTAATAAAGTAGCGAAAGAAAGAGGCAATAAAACCTTAGATGGTGATATATTTCTCCGCTCGCACCAACCTTCAATTAAAGGTAACAAGGATGCGACTACTGGAGTATTAGGCACAATTCCTGATATTGGAGCAATCAAGAAAGCTATTAATGAAATTAATTTCCTTGGAGTTTTAATACTTTCAGAAGAAATCAATTCTCTTACTCTGTCTAAAGCACCACTTTTAAATAATGCAGAAGAAACTGCAAATAAACCCATAAGAGTAATTAAGGATGGGCTACCAAAACCAGCTAAAGCTTTCTCAGGGGAAAGAACTCCTGTAGCTATAAATATCCCAACACATAACAAACCAGTCAATTCTGGCGCAATAGTATTTCTGATAAACAAAATTATTGACATTATTAAAACAACTACCGTTATAAACGCATCAAAATTATTACTAACAGCTGCAATTAAATTCATATAAAAGTTATTTAACTCAATATACCCAAAAACAATATTTCAAAAAAGTTTAATTGGAATTATCTTTTTTAAGAAACTTTTTAAAAAAAGATTTTTTTTGGAAAAGCCATGAAGATGCAGATTTTAAGCTTTCGTTAATATCAGGCAACTTGGAAGCATATATAAGTCTTCTTGTCTCAAAAGCCAATTTCCCCGATAAAGTAACGCCAAGCCCAGAAATTGAAGCTTCCCCTATTCCTAAGCTAATCATTTCACCATTGTCTTGGAATTCAAAAGGCAAAAGATCTTTTCCTTGAATTAATAGTTCTAGATTTTTAGCAAGATGATTGCCTTCCTGCATAGCAACTTGAGCTGTTATGGGTAAATCCTCCATCCCTTCAATGATTGAAATATCACCAATTGCAAAACAGTTGTTATGGTTTTCTATTTGTAAATTATTATTAACTAAAATTCTTCCATATTTTTTTGTTACGTCGTCAGTTTCCAAATAAGACAAATTAGGTTTAACACCTGCAGTCCAAATAACAATATCTTTTTCCAAAGAAGTTATTCCATCCTCACTAAAAATACTAATTTTAGTTTCTGAGACTTCTTTAACTGTGGCATTTAAAAGAACGTTGATTTTTCTTTTTTCTAAAGCACTCTCTGCTTGTTCCCTATTAAAAATTTTGTTTCTTTTAAGTATTTCATTGGATTTTTCTATAATATTGATTTCAAATTGATCTATAAATATATCTTTAATTTTGCATGCCAACTCGATTCCAGAGGGACCACCTCCAACTATGAATAACTTTTTATTGAGAGAAGTTTTTTGTGATTCTTTTAAAAAAAATTTTAATTTATTTAGATCATTAAAGTCATTAAAAAAATAACAATTTTCTTCTACACCTTTTATTAAAAAACTATTTGGAATAGATCCTGTACAGATTACAAGATATTGATAACTTAATTGTAATTCGTCGCTAAATTCAAGAATATTTTCTTTGAAGGAAATCTTTGTTAAATAATTTTTTAAAAAAGTTATACCTGCATCAGCAAAAATATTTGCAAATTTTGGCGTGGCTTCCCAAATTCTTATTTCTTCACTTAAAACTTCATACATTAAAGGTTTAAATATAAAGTTAGATTCAGAATCAACTATGAGAATCGGTAAGGAAGGATTAAGATTCTTTAAATTCAAAGCAACTGTCATCCCTGCGAAACCTGCTCCAACTATTACTATTGGTTTTTGTATTGATTTCATTAGCGAAATATTGTTATGCACAAATGTATTATTAAACTATACGAATAATTTTCAAATTGAGCGAAATAACATTAATCTCATAACCAACTTGAAGAATGATTGAAAACATGCAAAAAGATATTCAACCTGAATTAATCAATAAATATAATCAAGAGCTAATAGATATGACGGCTCAAGAAATGCTTACATGGGGTCATAAAAAGTTTGATAATCAATTTGCAATTACAACTAGTTTTGGGATACAGTCATCTGTCCTTTTAAATATGGTGAGTAAATTATGTCTACAAAAAAAAATCAAAATATTTTGGATAGATACAGGTTATCTACCTCCAGAAACATACCATTATGCTGAAAAGCTAATTGAATACTTGTCGTTGGAAATAGAAGTTCTGCAAAGCGAATTATCCCCAGCAAGAATGGAAGCTGTACACGGAAAACTTTGGGAAACAAATAAAGCGAGTGATATAGATAAGTATCATGAATTGAGAAAGATAAAACCTTTAGAAAATGGCCTAGCAAAAAATAATGTTCACTGCTGGGCAAGCGGTGTTAGATCAAGCCAAACAGAAAATAGAAAAGAAATGAAATTTCTGGACGTAATTCGTCAAAGACTTTCTTTAAGGCCGTTATTAAATTGGACAAATAAAGATATTTTTTATTACATGGAAGAAAATAATTTACCTGCTCATCCACTTTTCAGTAAAGGTTATTCTACTGTGGGTGATTGGCACTCTAGCACTCCTGATGGTACTCAAAAAAAAGGCAGAGCTACAAGATTTGGTGGGATAAAACAAGAATGTGGAATACACACTAATAATTAAATTGATCATAAAAAAATGGTCTCAAATATAAATTTTTTATTAGTGGGCAATAGTAGGCTTCATTGGGCTAAATATTCTCAAAATCAATCTAAATTCTTCCATACCAAAAAAGAGCAAACAATTCCAGAGAATATAGATCTTGATCAGTTAATTTGGGCTTCTGTAGGAAAATTACCTGATTTTTTGCTGAAAGGGAAAAATGAAATAAAAACGAAAGATATTCAGTTATCAAATCTCCCTGATTATTTTGGAGTTGATAGGGCTCTTGCCAGTCTTGCAGCTTTAAAAATTATTGCAAACCCTTTAAAAAAAAATTTGCTCATTGCAGATTTTGGAACAATATTATCAATAACAAAATTAAATTCAAATGGATCTATTATCGGTGGTCAACTGATTCCAGGTTTTCTAACACAATTAAAATCAATGGAACAAAACACAAAAAACCTCAAAGTTCCCAAAAAATATGATATTCCAAACAATGATTTTTTAATTAATACAGAAGAAGCAATTTTAAAAGGAGTAAGCAACTCTCTGACTGGAGTTATTAATAGTTCATTTAATCCACTCAAGGATATCTTGATAACCTGTGGAGGAGACTCTCAATTCCTTACAAAATTTCTAAAAACTCAGAAAAAGGATATTATCCATGCCCCTAATTTAGTTATGGAAGGAATGATCATTCACCACCTCTCTGTCAAACAATTACTCTAATCCAAGATCTGCAATTATATGATCAGCCATTATTGCTGCTTTTACCTTTAAGTAAATTTTTTCGATCTTACCATCAGTATCAATCAAAAATGTATTTCTCATCATTCCCATATATTCTTTTCCCATGAATTTCTTGAGTCCATAACTATCGTAAGCAGAAGAAACTGTAAAAGGTTCAGGATCAGTTAAAAGAATAAAAGGTAAATTAAATTTTTCTATAAACTTCTGATGAGAAACTGCATTATCTTTACTGATACCAATAACAATAATGTTATTTTTCTTGAGTAAATCCCAATTTTCCTTAAAATTGCAAGCTTCTTTAGTACATCCTGGAGTATTATCTTTTGGATAAAAATATAGTATTATTCTTTTACCTTTAAAATCATTAAGAGAAACTTCTTTCTCAAAAGAATCTTTTAATTTAAATTCTGGTGCTTTGTCGCCAACCTTAAGAGCCATTGAAATTATTTAATGAGTATGAATATAAAATACCAAGAATTTGGTTTTATGAGATTAAAGGTGTACAAGATGTCGTAACGGTAGAGGAAATTAAAACTGCCAAAAAACTGTCAGATTTAAAATCAAAGGTTTTTTTAGAAACAAGAACTTATTTAAGACAATCACTATCATCACTTTTTGATTTAGATCCCCTAGAAATTCCTATAAAGGCTAATCCAGGAGAACCCCCAAGATTACCTCCTGGTATGGGCAACATAAGTTTAAGTCATTGCAAAGATGCCTTAACCATAGTCTGGCATAAAGGCAAAATAGGGATTGATATTGAGAGAACAGATAGAGATTTTAACTATATAAAATTTGCAGAAAAATATTTTTTTCATACCAATAAATCATTTCATAATAATAATTTGACCAAAAATATGATACTAAATCAATGGTGTGCAGTTGAAGCAGCAATAAAATTGGATCATGGAAAATTATCTAAAGACATAAACCATTGGCAATATTTTGAAAATCCAAAAGAGTTAATCCATAAAAAGAAAAACTTAAATGTTAAGTATTCACAGATTAATTTCCATAATTGGACTATTGCTTTAGCCTATGAAGAAAAAACTTCTTTCAATCCTGAGATTATTTGTTGTTCGAGAAATTTTTAGATTTCTTTTCTTCTCAGCAGTTCTTCATATTTAATTTTCTCCCACCCATTATTATTTGGTTCCCATATTTTTAAACTTCTTACAGATTTAGGAAGATATTCTTGTGCAACCCAATTGCCTGGATACTTATGAGGATTGACATAATTATTAGAATTATTTTTTAAATGACGTGGAACTTCAAAAGCATTGATAGATTTGATTGTTTCAATTGCTTTAAAAATACTTTTCGTACTATTACTTTTTGGAGATATAGCTAAATATAAAGAAGCTTGCGTTAAAAAATATAATCCTTCTGGAAAACCAACCCTATCAAAAGCATCACAACATGATTGTACAACTACTATGGCATTAGGATCAGCAATTCCAATATCTTCACTGGCAGATATCAGTAGTCTTCTAAAAATAAAATTAGGGTCTTCCCCAGCCTCCAGCATATTTGCAAGCCAAAATAAAGTTGCATCTGGATCAGAACCTCTGATGGACTTGATAAAAGCACTGATTATATCGTAATGGTTTTGACCATTTTTATCGTAAACAATATTTTTCTTTTGAATTGCATCCTCTGCTATTGAGAGATTAATATTTATTTCTTTAACATCATTTTCAGCAGTTGTTTCTATAGCCATCTCTAAGGCATTGATTAATGTTCTTGCATCACCGCCAGAAAATTTAATTAAATGCCTTATCGCATCCTGTGTTAAATAAACATTTTTTGAATCTTTTTGTTTTGAATAGTGCGTTATGACTTTTTGTATTATTTTCTTCAAATCATTTTCAGCCAAAGGAAGTAATGTAAAAATACGAGACCTACTAACAAGCGCTTTATTAACAGCAAAGAATGGGTTTTCAGTTGTAGCACCAATAAAAGTTATAGTTCCATTCTCTATTGAAGGTAATAGAGCATCTTGCTGCACTGATGTAAATCTATGAACCTCATCGATAAATAAAATTGTTTTTCTTTTTGAATTTATTAATCTTTCTTTTGCATTAGCAATTTCATTTCTTAATTCTTTAACACTTGATAATACTGCATTTAATTTAATTAATTTTGAACGAGTATTAAAAGAAATAATTTCAATTAAAGTAGTTTTTCCCACACCAGGAGGGCCAGAAAAAATAAAATTACTAATCTTATCGTTCAATATGGCACTTCTTAAAAGCGCATTCTCATTCAAGATTGATTGTTGACCAAAAAAATCATCTAAATTCTTTGGTCTCAACTTATCTGCCAAAGGAGCATTACTTTCTAATTGAGAATAATTGGTAAATAAATTTTCTGAGTGCATATAAATTAAATCAAAAAATCATTACTTTAAAGTCTATGTAATCACGGTAGGAGTTTTCATTTGAGTAAGTTTTGAGATGTTTAACAAATCATCTAGATCATCTATTAGAGGCTTCAAAGCGACTTGAGGATTTAAAGAAAGGTTCAGTTTAGAATTGAAAAATTTCTCAAAGTAGAGTCTTAATGTTGCACCCTTAGTTCCAGTTCCGGAAAGACGAACAATTACTCGGGAATTATCATCAAGAATTAATCTTAAACCTTGATTTTCACTAATGGAATCATCAACAGGATCTAAATATGAAAAGTTATCTGCAACTTGAACTAAATGGCCAGCAAAATTATTTCCTTTTAAATTCTCGAGCATAGAAGCTAGATTACCAAAAATTTCATTAGCAACATTTGAGGGAATTGCCTCGTAATCATGCCTTGAATAATAATTCCTACCAAATTGTTTCCAATGATTCTGCATCAAATCACTTACCGTACAATTTTTTGCAGCTAAAACTTGTAGCCAATACAAAACTGCCCATAATCCATCTTTCTCCCTTACATGGTTACTACCTGTTCCAAAACTTTCTTCTCCACATAATGTAATTAAATTAGAATCTAAAAGATTTCCAAAAAATTTCCAACCAGTAGGTGTCTCGAAACAAGGTATATTTAATACGCGCGCAACGTTATCAACTGCTGAACTGGTTGGCATAGATCGAGCTACACCTGTAATACCATCTTTATAACCAGGGACAAATTTGGTGTTAGCAGTAATAATTGCAAGGCTATCACTAGGATTTACAAAACATCCCCTTCCTAGAATCATATTCCTATCACCATCTCCATCGCAAGCAGCACCAAAACTATAAGATTTCTTATTTAATAATAAATCAGCTAGATGAGATGCATAAGTAAGATTGGGATCAGGATGTAAGCCGCCAAAATCTTTTAACGGATTACCATTAATAACACAATCATTTGCTAGACCCATTTTTTGAACAAAAATATTTTTTGCATATGGACCTGTAACCGCATTCATTGCATCAAATATTAATGAGAAGTCTTTTTTTAAAAAATCACTAATTTGATCAAAATCAAAAATTTTCTCCATCAAATTAGAATAATCTTTCAATCCATCAATAATTTCTAAGGTAGTTTCCCCATAAGAATAAGTTCCATATTCACTAAAATCTGGTAGTTGAATTTTACAAATTTTATAACTAGTTAGTAGTTGTGAAGCTTTGAATATCTTATTAGTAATCATCTCAGGAGCTGGGCCACCATTAGAAATATTCAACTTCACTCCAAAGTCACCATCAATCCCTCCAGGATTATGACTTGCCGAAAGAATAATACCGCCAATAGCATTTTCTTTTCTAATTAAATGTGATGTCGCAGGAGTTGACAATAAACCACATTTTGGAACAATAACCTTTTGCACTTTATGAGCAACACATATTTGCACAATTTTTTCTATTGCTTCAATATTGCCATATCTGCCATCTCCGCCAACTACTAATGTAGAACCTTGTAAATCTTCCAGTGATTTTAAAATTGCTTCTATAAAAATTTCTAGATAATGTTCTTCCTGAAACTTTAAAGTACTTTTTCTTAAACCTGAAGTTCCCGGTTTTTGATCTAAGAAAGGAGAATTAATATTGATTACATTAACTTCAGTCATACTTTTAAGAAACTTTCAAAAATCTAACTAAATTAATGAGGCATTTCGGATGTTCTTAACATAGCGATAAACCATAGTGAAGAAATTAATAATGCGCTTAAAATTCCGTAGCTAACTCCAAATTTAGAAATTGTAATTGGAACTATAAGAGGAAATGATAGTGCTCCAAACAAAGGAGTAAAAGCTACAATTTTTTTCAGCATTAATTTAATTGTTTAAAACCATTCTGTCTCAGCATTATCTTTTTCGTTAGTATCATCAAGTGGAGTGGTTCTATCAAATTTCATTGATATGCTTTTTCCTTGCTCACCTGATATATCCAAAGCTTTAATATCGTATTTTTGAGTGCCGTCTCTAAATGGAACTTGAATTCTAAAAGTTCCATCAGCAGCAAGGGGGACATCTTCTCCGCCAATTGTGAGTTTTGCAGAAGGTTCAGTAGCTCCATAAACAATTAATTCAGCATCTGCAACAAGCCAAAAAGATCTATTTTTAATGATTCCACTTCCAGATTCATTTAAACCTGAAGACCATTTACCAGCACCTGAATCAGTAAGATTATCATTTAGATTTGTTGAATTTACATTTTCCATAAATTCTTCTGAACCAACTTTCCTTCTAAGAGGGATGTTAGTTGCTGCTTGATATAACCTTTCATGAATACCATTTTGTTCTGAAGCTACAGGATTTGAAATATCTGCAGTTGACTCTGAAGTACTATCCAAATTGAAAGGTACGAATTTGTCAAGAATCATCTCAGAAGGATGGGATCCAGGAACATGACTGATTGAAGAGAATGCTAAAGACATCCATTTAAAACCATATTTGTAACCTAATTCAACCTTATAGTCTTTATCTGCAAGTGGGATTGGTAAGTACCACTCAGTACTATAACTATCTACTGCTATCTCCCTTAGTGTTCCTTGATTTAGGTTGATTCCGTTAGAACCAGATGCATCTAATAATCGTAAACATAATTTATTTGCTCCCAAAGATTGTGCTTTCTCTCGGTCGGAATCAGAAATTTGCCAAAAAACGTATGCCCAATCTGGATCCCGGGGTAAAAAAACTACATTTGTTTTAACTTCTTCACTATTGTTTAAGGTGTTAGAGTTAAAAGCATTCTCAGAATTTGACTTGGGTGTAGTGATATTTGTTTTCTTAGCGGATTTTTCTTGATATTTCAATATTAAGTCAACTAAAACAGCCTTTGTTTTACGACTATATAAGGGTACTGATAATTTGCTTGCTTCTTGACGTAATTGTCTGAGGGTTAGTGAGAGTAATTGATCTTTATTCATGATCCCATCAGCCACTTTAAAATCTCCGTTTTTGTTTGGGATCAGTATGTTCTTTTTTTTTGGCATTTGTGTGTCTTTTAGCCCTGTCGTCAGGATCCTCTGACTACTCAAAAATTTATAAAATTAGTATTTCTCGTCAAAACAGTTGGTAATAAAGGAATTAATTAATTTTCAGAGTTTGTTTAAATGTAAATTAATTTTCTTTTTTTTTAAATTTTATTACCTGAATTTGTTAACGACTCAACAAATATATATTTTTTCTTCGGGATCAATGTAGGACGATTTCTAACTTTGTTGAACTAGAAGTACTAAATCATCAATGTCTAAATCCTCAATATTTTTACCTATTCTTTTAGAAAAAGTATTTAACTTTTTTGCAGTAGATTCTAATTGCTTATAAAAAAGGTCACTAAATTTTTTATCATCAAATTTATTGGATTGATAATCACACCATTCTCGAAGAGGATTTTTATCACTTAATTCAGAACTTTTATCTGCAGTTATGATTTTAAAAATCTGGAGGCAATGAGCAAGTATTCTTACATGATGTTTCTGCATTATTGGTAGATCTAGAGTCTCTATTTCTTGAATAGTTTGCATGTTTAAGGGGTTAGACAAGGGATCAAGATGATTAGACATTAATTTTTAGTTTTAATAAAGGGAAAAAACTCAATATTGGGGGTATCTTTCGTTTAGAGTATATAAAGCTAATTGTAATAAGTTATTCTTGGATAACATGGTCAACGAAAATTTAGTTAAAGATGTAGTAAAAGAGCCTTACAAATACGGTTTCGTTACTGATATTGAAACTGAAAAAATTGCAAAGGGATTAAATGAAGACATAGTTAGACTTATTTCACAAAAAAAAGACGAGCCAAAATACCTTCTTGATTTTAGATTAAAAGCTTTTAAAAAATGGCAAAAAATGGATGAACCTGATTGGGCAGAATTGGGATACAAACAAATCGATTATCAAGATATAATTTATTACTCTGCTCCCAAACAAAAAGAGAAAATTTCTAGTTTGGATGAAGTTGATCCTAAACTTCTTGAGACTTTTGACAAATTAGGAATACCTCTTACCGAGCAGAAAAAACTCACAAATGTAGCAGTAGATGCAGTCTTTGATAGTGTTTCTATAGCTACAACTTTTAGAGAAGAACTTGCTGAACATGGAGTTATATTCTGCTCAATCAGTGAAGCAGTAAAAAATCACTCGGATTTGATTGAAAGATATTTAGGTACAGTGGTTCCAGCTAGTGATAATTATTTTGCAGCACTAAATTCTGCTGTTTTTAGTGATGGTTCTTTTGTTTATATCCCAAAAGGTGTTACATGTCCCATGGACCTATCTTCCTACTTCAGAATTAATAGTGGAGATTCTGGACAATTTGAGAGAACACTTATCATTGCTGAAGAATCAAGTTCTGTAAGTTATTTAGAAGGTTGTACAGCGCCAATGTTTGATACAAATACCCTACATGCTGCCGTTGTGGAACTCATAGCTCTAGATGATGCTTCAATAAAATATTCAACAGTACAAAATTGGTATTCCGGGAATGAAGAAGGTGTTGGGGGCATTTTTAATTTTGTCACCAAGAGAGGAAAATGTTTAGGTAAAAGAAGTAAAATTAGTTGGTCTCAAGTTGAAACAGGATCTGCAATTACATGGAAATATCCTAGTTGTCTCCTATTAGGGGAAGAATCTGTAGGAGAATTTTATTCAGTAGCACTCACTAATAATCTTCAGCAAGCAGATACCGGCACAAAAATGATCCATATTGGCCCTAAAACCAAGTCTACTATTGTAAGCAAAGGTATCAGTGCAGGTAATTCAACAAATAGCTATAGAGGCCTTGTGAAAATGGGAACAAAAGCTACAGGATCAAGAAATTACAGTCAATGTGATTCAATGTTAATAGGGGATCAGGCTTCTGCAAATACATTCCCATACATCAAATCTCAACAACCCAATTCTGAAATTGAGCATGAAGCAAGCACATGTAGAATCTCTGAAGATCAACTTTTTTATCTCCAAAGCAGAGGTATAGAATTTGAGGAGGCAATATCTATGATGGTCAGTGGTTTCTGCAGAGATGTATTTAATCAATTACCTATGGAATTTGCTGCTGAGGCAGATAAGTTACTGGCACTTAAACTAGAGGGATCAGTAGGTTAATTAATCAATTTCTAAACCGAAATGCAAAGTCAAATGAAAGAATCAGATCCAATATTAGAAATTGACAATCTTTTTGCATCTACTGATAATCTTCCAATTTTAAAGGGGGTTTCACTTACTGTTTATCCAGGAGAAATCCATGCCATTATGGGAAGAAATGGCTGTGGTAAAAGTACTCTTTCCAAAATCATTGCAGGGCACCCCTCTTATAACACTACAAATGGTGATATAAAATTTTTAGGTGAAAATATCAACTCTCTAGAACCCGAAGAAAGATCTCAATCAGGAATTTTCCTTGGTTTCCAATATCCAATAGAAATTCCAGGCGTTAGTAATCTTGAATTTCTTAGAGTTTCAACGAATGCTAGAAGAAAATTCCTTAACAAAGAAGAATTAGACACTTTTGATTTTGAGGAATTAGTTAAAGAAAAGTTAGAACTTGTGAAAATGGATCAGGCATTCTTATCAAGGAGTGTGAATCAGGGATTTTCTGGAGGTGAAAAGAAAAGAAATGAAATTCTGCAGATGGCTTTACTTGAGCCCAAGATAGCAATATTAGATGAGACCGATTCTGGTCTAGATATTGATGCTCTTAGAATAGTCGCATCAGGAATTAAAAAAATATCTAATACACAAACTGGAATTATATTAATTACTCACTACCAAAGATTACTAGATGAAATTGAACCAAATTATGTACATGTTATGGCAGACGGACAAATTATAAAAACTGGTGGGAGTGATCTTGCATTAGAACTTGAAAAAAAAGGTTATGAATGGACTGATAACTTTGTCAAAGATACTTAAATAAATGGAAATTATTGAAAAAATAAAAACCAATAAATTAGTTGAAAATCAAACAGAAATACAAAAAATCTGTCTTCATAAATTAGAATCAAGTCCACTCCCTAATCCTAAAAGTGAACTATGGAGACTTTCAAATAAGTCAAAATTTTCAAACTTTTTAGACTATTCGGTCAATAAAAAAGATCTGAAATTTGATACACCCTATCCGAAAAATTCTCAAAGTATTATTAGATTAATAATTGGTGAGAATTGCCAAATTAAGCTAATTGAGGAAAATTATTCAATACAGCAATTAAGTGAGGATGAATTAGATAAATATATTCAAGAACAGATATCCTGTTTTGATCAAAACGAAAATTGGAGTGACCTTTTAAATCTGTCTTTAAGTTGTAAAAAGAATATCTTGGGATTAAAAATAAATGGATCAAAAATCCCTCCTATTGAAATCTTTAGTCATGCATCAAGTAACTCTTTAAACGCAAAAACCCTGGTAATATTTTTAGAAAAGAATTGCGATATTGAATTATTACAAGTAAATCTTGGCAAAGAAAAATCTTCATTATCTCAATCAACGTTCTTTTGCTTAAAAGAAAATAGTTCCGTAAATCATGGTGTTGTTTCTTACGGTGAAAACGGATCAAATTTATTAAATTCTCTCAATGTAATTCAACAAAAAAATAGCGAATACAACTTGGGATCTTTACATTTCAAATTCAATTATGCAAGATTTGAAATTAATATTAAGCAATCTGAAGGAAACGCTAAAACCAATATCAAAGGTATGCAAATAACAAAAAAAGATGAACAAATTTCTACTTATACCAAAATAGATTTTAATGGCCCAAATGGATTTCTTGATCAAATCAACAAATCACTTGCTGACGATAAATCACATGCAATATTTGAAGGTTCAATAATAGTTCCGAAAATTGCTCAGAGAACTAATGCTTCCCAATTAAGCAGAAATTTACTTTTATCAGATCTCGCACAAATAGATACCAAACCTCAATTAGAAATAATTGCTGATGATGTCAAATGCAAACATGGAGCTACAATTTCGCAACTAAATGAAGAAGAACTTTTTTATATGCGAACAAGAGGGATCACATTAGCAGAAGCAAGTAAACTACAATTAAGTTCTTACTTTCAAGAAATAATTTCATTTATTCCCATTTCAAAAGATAGATGGGATTTGCTTGATAAACTTTTAAATGAGAATTAATGGAAACGATTCAAAATTTTCCTGAAATAACGAAAAAAGACTTTCCTCTTTTAAATAAGAACTTAAAAAGTAATGAGCAAATCATTTATTTAGACCATGCTGCAACAACTCAAAAACCAATACAAGTCTTAAAAAAAATTGATTATTATTATAGAAACTTTAATGCCAATGTACACAGAGGCGCACATCAATTAAGTGCAAAAGCAACAGAAGAATTTGAAAATGCAAGATATTTAATTAGCAAATATATAAAAGCGAATTCAACAAAAGAAATTATTTTCACAAGAAATGCCACTGAAGCAATAAATCTAGCGGCTAGATCATGGGGCGAATCTTCATTAAGAGAAAACGATGAAATTCTCTTATCAATAATGGAGCATCATAGCAATATTGTTCCATGGCAAATGATTGCAGCAAAAAATAAATGCAAATTAAAATTTATAGGTATAGACAAAAATGGGAAATTAGATATAGACGATTTTAAATCAAAACTAACATCCAGAACTAAGCTTGTTAGCCTAGTACATGTTAGTAATACTCTAGGTTGCTGTAATCCAATCAAAGAGATAACTAAATTAGCCAAACAAAAAGGTTCTTTAGTTTTAATAGACGCATGTCAAAGTTTGGCGCATCAAAAACTAGATGTAATCGATCTTGATATAGATTTCTTAGCAGGATCAGGACATAAACTTTGCGGTCCTACAGGTATTGGTTTCCTCTGGTCAAGAAAAGAAATCCTAGAAAAGATTCCTCCTCTCTTTGGAGGTGGCGAAATGATTCAAGATGTTTTTGAAGAGACAAGTACTTGGGCAGAGCTACCTCATAAATTTGAAGCTGGAACCCCAGCCATTGCAGAAGCAATAGGTCTTGCAGAAGCAATTAATTATATAAGCACTATTGGATTGGATGAAATTCATGAATATGAAAAGACTATTACTAAATATTTATTTGAAAAATTAAATAAAATAGAAAATGTTGAAATTTTAGGTCCATCGCCGGAGATAGATCCAGACAGAGCATCACTTGCCACCTTTTATATAAAAAATATACATTCAAACGATATTGCAGAAATTCTTGATTCAAAAGGAATTTGCATCAGAAGCGGACATCATTGCTGTCAACCTCTTCACAGATACATTGGAATTAAATCAACAGCAAGAATTAGCATGAATTTCACAACCAACAAGGAAGAAATTGATATTTTCATAGAAAAATTAAAAGATACCATTGATTTTCTAAAAATAAATTCTTAAATATTCAAAGCATTTTTTAAAAAATCCTGAGATTTTTGCATTACTACTTCTTTAGTTTCTATATTTTTAAACCCGTGCCCTTCATTTTCAAAAAAAATAACTTCTGAATATTTATTATTCCGAATCAAAATTTCTTGAATTTTTAAAGTTTGTTTATAAGAAATAACTGTATCTTTTCTTCCATGAAACAATAAGATAGGTTTTTTTATTTTGTTAATATTATTTATAGGCGATCTATTTATGTAATCATCATGATTTTTTGCATAATTTCCTACCAAAGAATTTAAATAATCTTTTTCAAACCTATGGGTGTTGTAATGCATATCCTTCAAATCAATAACAGGATATTTACATATTGCAGCTGTAAAAATAGACCCATATAACAAACAATTTAGGGCAGTTAATCCACCAGCACTATTACCAGAAATTACTACTTTTTCACTATCAACCAGATTTGATTTAGTTAATTCAAGAGCTAGTGCTTTGCAATCATAAGAATCAACAATACCCCACTTATAATTCAACCTCTCTCTATATTCTTTGCCAAATCCTGATGATCCTCCATAATTAACTTCAGCAACAAAAAATCCCTTCGAGGTCCAATATTGAACTTCAGAATTATAGGATCCATCAAAAAATGAAGTTGGTCCGCTGTGAGCTCTAACAAGGAGCGGTGGCTTTCTAAAATTTTCAACAAGCGGTTTATAAAGAAAAGAATGAGTAGATTGATCTTCAAAACCTTTAAACCAAAAAGATTCAGGCTTTGAACAATCTTGTATATGTACAACATTTATTTCCTCAATAAAATTTGATGAAACTTTTTCTGCAAAATCAATTTCAACTAAATTCGACAAAAAATCAAATCCATAACCTTTAAAAACTACTTTCTTCTGAAAAGCACTAAAGTCACTTACTGCAGTAAACGGAGTAGAAAATTCTTTTACAAATTCAAGATCTTTATATTGTTCCACTATCAAATTATTTTCTTTTTTTGCTAAACAAAATAAATTTTTGATAGTCCCTGAAAAAAATGTTATTCCCGAGACCCATTGCGGCTCTCCATATTCAATCAAATTTTTCTCTACTCTTTTCTTAATAAAAATACTCTCAATTTCACTTACATCTAAAAACAATAAGTTCCACCATCCAGAACTATCTTCAGAACATACTAAAAGTTTTTCACTTATCCAATGAGGTTGAAAAAAAGAAACATTTTTATTGGCATTAACTAGCTTGTGTGAGAATTTTTTTATTTTTTTTATCTGTCCATTAAAGTCTATTTGAGCAAAGAAAAGCTCATTTTTTTCCCAGGGCATATATTGAGAATCCCACTCGATCCAAGAAAGTAAGCTAGCAGAATTATTAGAAGATAAATCTCCGGCGAAATTTTTAAATTTTTTTATTTGATGAATATCTTGTTTAGTTTTTTGCAAGTTTAGAGAAAATAAATAATCTCTATTATTTATTTCGCAAATACCATACAAGAAATTTTTTTCAGAAATAACAAATGAAGAATCGAAATTGCCATCAATTGATTTAGATAGTTGTCTAGGTTCTTGAACTGAATCAAGATACTTATTTCGACTGCTATCATTTGAAGCTACCTCTTTAAAAATTTGAAACCATACCGCCTTTGAAAACTGATCTATCCATATCAAATAAAATTTTTTTTTAAAATCTATACATTTATAAGATTTACCACCATATCCATGAAAGTTATTTTTAATTTTATATTTTTTACTAGTTAATTTTTGAGGCAATGCATCTTTGTCATTAAATGGTCTTGCAAAAATAGCATTTTGATTGTGACTTTCACCAACAACATCAATCCAAAAAATGATATCCCTAATAATAGTTAATTCCTTAAAAGCTTTTTTTTTAGATACATTTTGCCTAACTTTTAACTTATCATTATTACTCATTTAAAAAACTATAAAGAAAGTAAATTAAAGTGCTAGTATTTTTATAGCTAAAGTCTTTACTAAAAACTTTTTTTTTAACGTGGCAAACCATTTTTCAAAACTTGCAAAAAAGTCAAGAACGAATGGGAACTCGGAAAATATTGCAAAAGAACAAACAGGTAAGCCATCTCTAGAAATTTATAAACTTGGTGATGATGTTTTAAGACAAAATTCCCAAAGAATAACTAAGGTTGATGAATCGATTAGAAAACTTACTAGAGAAATGCTTCAAAGTATGTATGCAGCTAAAGGAATTGGACTTGCTGCACCTCAAATTGGAATTAATAAAGAGCTTCTTGTCATAGATGTAAATTTTGAAGATTCAGCAGCAGAACCCTTAATCTTAATTAATCCAGAAATTACAGACTATGGATCAACTCTTAATTCATACGAAGAAGGCTGTTTGAGTATTCCAGGTGTCTATTTGAATGTCGTAAGACCATCAACTGTAAAATTAAAATTTAGAGATGAAATGGGGAGACCACGTAAAATGAAAGCAGATGGACTTCTAGCTAGGTGTATTCAACACGAAATGGATCACTTAAATGGAATATTATTTGTTGATAGAGTTACATCAAAAGATGATTTAAACAAAGAACTTATAAAAGAAGGGTTTCACGAAAAAGATGTAATTTCTATTAATTAATTAATGACTGAAACTACAATATTTCAAAAAATAATTAATGAAGAAATTCCCTGCGATAAGCTTTATGAAGATGAGTTTTGTATTGCATTTAATGATATCCAGGCGCAAGCTCCAGTTCATTTTTTAGTGATTCCTAAAAAGCCAATTATAAGTTTATTAGAGTGTATTGAAGAAGATGCAAATTTATTAGGGCATTTACTATTTGTAGGTAGCAAAATAGCTAAGTCAAAAAATTTAACTAATTGGAGAACAGTAATTAATTCTGGAGCAGAATCCGGACAAACAGTTTTTCATTTACATATTCATTTTTTATCTGGAAGAAAAATGAATTGGCCCCCAGGTTAAAAAAGCTCTCGAAAGAAATGTTTATGGGTTATAAATAAGTAAAAAGTAAAATGAATACACCAAATTCCATAAAGACAGAATCCAAAAATTTATTAAATTTAATTTCAAAAAATTGGGAAGAATTAGATGATTCCCAGAAATTAATATTAACTAAAATTTGGAAAGTTTTAACTTATAAATGGCAATTGCAGATTTTATTCAATTTGCCCTTTTTACTTTGGTTCGCATTGGACAAATCCATACCACAAGTGCATGAATTCGATATAGCTATGTTAAGCTACCTTAACGTTCCTGAATGGGCACTTTCATTTTTGGGCTTTGGTAAATAGTGTTCATAAAAGATATAATTTATCTTAAAAAAGTAAATTAAAATATTAATGAATTCAATATTAAACAATAAATCTAAAATTTATAACCAGCTAGAAAAGTTAAGAAATTTAGCACAACCCTTCTTCCTACCGATTGATCAATGTAACGGATACCAATTTATCTGGCTTCTCGTATCACTTTTATTTTGTGTTGGAGGCATCGTACTAATTGGTCTCACTGGAATAATAAGCTTTTTAAACAATATTCAACCAGTTCTTGTTAATAAATATTTTGGAGGAGTAGAGAATACTATCAATGGGATTTGGTCTGGTTGGTGGGGTTTATTTTTTTCAGGTTTATTTTTAGTAGGTTCAGGCAGTTTTTTTGCCCTAAGAAAGCAATTAAAAAACAGAAGATGGTTACACTGGCTAATTCTTGGAATTATTGTATTAATGTTACTTTCAGTAAATGGTATTAACGCGGGTATAGGTTTTATATATAAAGATCTAACAAACGCTCTAAATCTCAAACAAGAAGCAAGTTTTAATAATATTTTGATTATTTATGGATGCTGTTTTGCGGCTGCTTTACCAATAAGAGTTTTACAAATATTTTGTACATATAAACTAGGAATCATCTGGAGGGATTGGCTTACCAAAAAATTAGTATCTGACTACATGACAAATAATGCTTATTACACATTAAATCCTAATGATGAAGCCACTGATGTTGATAACCCAGATCAAAGGATTACAGAAGATACAAAAGCTTTTACAAGTCAAAGCCTAAATTTCACATTAGGTATTTTTGATGCTTTACTAACTTTCTCCCTTAACATTTTAATCCTATGGAATATAAGCACAAATCTAACTTTATCGCTTTTTGGTTATGCTGCTTTTGCTACTTCAATTCTTATAATTTCCGGAAGAAAACTAGTGAAACTTGATTATAATCAGCTTCGTTATGAAGCTGACTTTAGATATGGCTTAGTTCATATTAGAGATAATGCAGAATCAATAGCTTTTTATGCTGGAGAAAAACCAGAAAAGACTGAAACTGAAAGACGATTACTTGAAGTTGTAAATAACTTTAATTTATTAATAATTTGGAGAGTGATTATTGATGTAATGCGTAGATCAACTACTTACGCGGGAGTTTTTATTCCTTATTTAATAATGTCAGCTGCTTATTTTACTGGCGAAATAGATTTTGGTAGTTTTAACCAATCAATTTTTGCTTTCAATATAGTTGAAGGATCATTATTCTTTGTTGTTAATCAGATAGAAGAACTAGCAAAATTCACAGCCGGAATAAGCCGTTTAGAAGGATTTCAATCGAAAGTTGAATCCATAAGTAAAATTCAACCTAAAAGAAATCAAAACATTATTCCTAATTATTCATCAATACTTATTAATAATGCTAATCTTTCCCCTCCAGGATCTAAAAAAGTCATCATTAAAAATCTAAATCTAAGTATTGAACCAAAACAATCCCTATTAGTTGTAGGACCTTCTGGATGCGGGAAAACATCATTATTAAGAATGATAAGTGGTTTATGGGAACCAAAGAAAGGTGTAGTACAAAAACCAAAAACGGGAGACTTATTATTTATCCCTCAAAAACCTTATATGCTATTAGGCTCTTTAAGAGAACAATTATGTTACCCAACAGAAGTTGCAAAATATAGTGATGAACATTTAACATCAGTCCTGAAAGAAGTTAATTTAACAACCTTAGTGGATCGTTACCCTAATCTTGACATCAAACAAGATTGGCCAAGAATTCTTTCTCTAGGCGAGCAACAAAGATTAGCCTTTGCAAGACTCTTACTAAATTCTCCAAGATTTGCAGTACTTGATGAGGCAACAAGCGCTTTAGATATCAGCACTGAAGAAAAACTATATAGTTTACTAAAGGAACGAGAACTTTCTCTTATTAGTGTTGGACATAGACCTAGCTTAAAAGATTTTCATGAAAATATTTTAGAATTAAATGGACAAGGAGACTGGAAATTATTGACTTCTGATAAGTATAATTTTAAGGATTAGCAAAAAAAAAATGAATTCTAAAGAAGAACAAACTAACTCAGAAGTTAATAATTTAGAGAATGATAGTTCCATAGAAAATCTGAAAGATGCAAATTACATCAATGAAAAAACTAGAGATAATAAATCAGATGAAAAATCAATAGATATTGAAGATGAATATAAATTCGGATGGAGTAGTTATTCTGAAATTACTAATGGAAGGTTTGCAATGATCGGATTCCTAGCAATAATACTAATTGAATTATTTAGTCAACAATCGTTTTTAAAATGGGCAGGAATCTTATAATTAATCATCAAATCTAGAACTGTTATCTCTAGGTTTCCTCTTATTTGTTCCAACGGTATATCTACCATTTTGGTTATTTGAACTTGATCTAGTTGAAGAGCTTGCTCTCCGAGTCTCACGAGTCTTTTTTGCTTGATTAGCATCTTTGAATGAAGCATCTTCGACTTGAGACGTTGAAGTTTGCTGCCTAATAGGAGATCTTGTCGGTTTCTTTCTTAACGTAGAAGAATCATCAGGATTAGAAATATTATCTTGTCTCGAAACTCTACGATTAATTCTGGGTCTTGATCCTGTTTTAACCTCATTGCGAGATAAGTTGCGTCTCTCACCAAAATTTTTTCTTTCTGATTGATTACTATTTCTATCTTCAGGAGTCTGTCTTCTTCTTATAGGTTCTTCATTTACAAACTGATTTGCTTCTCTTGTAGATGGCCTGCTTCTACTTGCAGCAGCAGAAGGTATAGCTCTTGAAACATTCCTCCTACGAGATCCCCCCTCCATATATTCTTCTTCAAATTCCTCTTCTTGAGGTTTAAATCTTCTTGATGGTCTTTCGGCTTCTTCAAACCTATCATAATCGTCATTAAATCGACCTCTAGCATTTCTGGGCACATCAGGAATAGAATCATCATCAAAATAAGATGACCTTCTAGCTTGATCAGTAGCAACACCCCTCAATCGCACACTTTCATATGCGAAAAAAACTGTAGTTCCTGCCAACAAAAACTGACCAAACTGAAGAATAGGGTCTAATCTCCAACCTTGAAAAAATAATATTCCCCCGCATAAAAGACCTATAGCTGCAAAGAAAACATCATAATCTCTTGCTAATGCAGGTTTAAAAGACCTTAAAAAGTAAAGTCCGCCTCCACATACCGCTAGAACTATACCAACAATACTGGCCCAATTGAGACTAGCATTGACCACATTCTTTCTCCAAAATTTATTTTTTAAAGGGAGACATAATTCACCCTATATATATAGTGTACTTAAAACTTCTACAAAAACTAGCGTCTACCAGTAGAAGTACGATCAAGAGAGTCTTTCTGACTAACAAAAATCAAAAATGAAGCGGCTGGAATAACGATAAGTAAAGCGGCTGCAATAAAACTACCTATCATTCCAACTGCGGAATTATTTGCAACTTCAGCAGAAAAATCTGCAGCTAGTAATAAATTTGAGATTTGAAGCACTTTTTAAATATTTAATTCTCAATTTATAATACGAATTAAATACGATTCAATGGGTTATTTATTAAGATGAATTAAATAATTGTGATTTCCTTGCTTGAAAACTCTCTCCAAATTTTAGATGTTATTTTAGGAATTTCTCTATCATATCTAACTATAGTTTTTTTAATAAGATTAATTCTTACTTGGTACCCAAAAATTGATTTAAGTAAAGGTTTGTGGTTATTAATTTCGATACCATCAAGCTCTATCCTAAATTTAACAAGAAAATTAATTCCCCCTATAGGAGGAGTTGATGTAGGCCCCGTAATTTGGATTGGAGTTATAAGTTTCTTAAGAGAGATTTTAGTTGGTCAACAAGGGCTTATAAAACTTGCATTGTATAGACATATTTCATAGATATTGTTTAATTATTCCTTTAGTAATTTGGTAATAACTCTTCTTCTACATATTTAGTATGTATCTTCCCTTCTTTAAACTTAGATTTATTCAATAAGGTTAAATGAAAGTTAATTGTTGTTGGAATGCCAGTTACTGCGCATTCATTTAAAGCCCTATTCATACGTTTAATTGCAGTATTACGATCTTTTCCCCAGACAATTAATTTACCAATTAAGGAGTCATAAAATGGAGGTATTTCATAACCAGTATAAACATGACTATCGACCCTTACACCAGGACCACCGGGAGGAAGCCAACCAGTTATTTTCCCGGGCGATGGTCTGAAATTATGAGAAGGATCTTCAGCATTGATTCTACATTCAATAGCATGACCATTTAAGTGAATATCATCTTGCTTAAATTCCAAATTTGCTCCGCTTGCGATTTTAATTTGCTCAGCTATTAAGTCAACCCCCGTAACCATTTCAGTAACAGGATGTTCAACTTGAATCCTAGTATTCATTTCCATGAAATAAAAATTATCATTATCAACTAAAAATTCAACTGTACCAGCTCCTTCATAACCGATACTTTTTGCAGCAGCAATTGCTGCATTTCCCATTTTTTGTCTTAGTTCAGTATTAATTGCAGGGCTAGGAGACTCTTCCAATAACTTCTGATGTCTTCTCTGAACTGAACAATCTCGCTCTCCTAAATGCACAACATTACCAGATCTATCTGCCAAAATTTGAACTTCTACATGTCTTGGCTTCTTTATGAATTTCTCCATATATAGACCATCATTACCAAAAGCTGCTTCTGCTTCACCTTGAGCTGCTTTAAACATTTTTTCAAGATTATCAGCGTTTTCAACCAACCTCATGCCTCTTCCGCCTCCACCAGCAGTCGCTTTGATAATTACCGGATAGCCTATATCATCTGCCAATTTATAAGCCTCATTTACATTTGATAACAAGCCTTTACTTCCAGGTACTGTTGGAACTCCTACTTCTTCCATAGTTTCTTTAGCTGTAGATTTATCTCCCATAGATCTAATAGCTTTAGGAGATGGACCAATAAAAACTATGCCATGATCGTTACACATCTCAGCAAATTTATCATTTTCAGCAAGAAATCCATAACCAGGATGTATAGCATCAACTCCTCTCGATGTTGCGGCGGCAAGTATATTTGGAATATTTAAATAACTCTTATTACTCAACGAGTCTCCAACACAAACCGCTTCATCAGCAAGCTGAACATGCAATGCTTTTTTATCTACAGTGCTAAAAACTGCTACTGTTGCAATACCTAGTTCTCTACAACTTCTAACTATTCGTAAAGCTATTTCTCCACGATTAGCAATTAAAACTTTTTCAACCATTATGAAAATTAAATTGAAGAAATGAAAATGACTTAAAATAAAAAATTGTTTGCCAAAGTATTTAACAAAATTTTTTTAGTGATCAGAATACATTTTTTACAATACAACCTTGAACGTTATATATGTATAAATATTTGTTTTATGCAATAGAAAAATAATGCATAATATTCAAAAATTATCTCTGAGAACTACATGCTTATTTCAGTCAATAATGTATGATATTTTTAAGGTTTAGGCACCCGCCGGTGCTCGAAAACCCTTTGCGGACGTGGCGGAATTGGTAGACGCGCACGTCTAAGGAGCGTGTGGCTTAGGCCTTGCGAGTTCAAGTCTCGCCGTCCGCATTTGATTTATTCTGGTTTAACTGCAATGAAAAAAAAATCACTTGCAGTAGTTATAGTTTCAAATGGGCCTGGTGAATTATCTACATGGGTCAGACCTGTGGTGGATGAACTTAACAAAATAAATGAATCTCTATGTGATGAGGATAAACTAGATTTCTCTCTTAGGTTAGTACTGGTTCCTTGCCCAAATGCCACTGGTAAAGAATTTACAGTTGCAAATTCATGGAATAAATTCGAATTAATTACTAAATCAAACAGTTTTTGGAAATTATTAATAAAGCCATGTTCTTTTGCAAATTGGCCAAAAAAAGGAATCGTAATTTTCCTTGGTGGGGATCAATTTTGGAGTATTTTACTAGCTAAAAGATTAGGTTATCTTAATATCACATATGCTGAATGGATTGCAAGATGGCCTCAATGGACAAACAAAATTGCAGCTATGAATCAAAAAGTAAAAGATTTGATTCCTAAAAAATATAAAAGTAAATCTCACATAATAGGCGATTTGATGGCAGATATAAATTTAACTAGTGAAATATCATTAAAAGATAAAGAAAAACGGTATGTTGCCCTTTTGCCTGGTTCTAAAAAAGCCAAGCTCTCTATAGGAATTCCTTTCTTCTTAGAAATAGCAGATCATATCGCGAAAATAAATCAAAATATAAATTTTATAATCCCAATTGCCCCAACCACCAATAAAAGTGAATATTTATTCTTTCAAAGTGAGAGAAATCCTATTGCAAAATATTACTCATCAAAAATTAAAACAATTAGAAGCATCAAAGATTCCAGTTTTGATTATGTAATTGAGACATCACAAAATACAAAAATTTATCTAATAAAAAAACATCCTTGCTATGAAATATTAAAAGAATGTGATCTAGCCATTACAACTGTCGGTGCAAATACTGCAGAATTAGCAGCAATTTCTCTTCCAATGTTAGTTGTTCTACCAACTCAACATCTAAATATGATGAATGCCTGGGATGGAATTTTTGGAGTAATTGGAAAAATTTCATTCATAAATAGATTCCTAACATTTATAGTTAAATATTTCTATTTAAAAAAAAAGAAGTTTTTTGCTTGGCCAAATATTAAATCAAAAAAAATTATTGTCCCAGAAAGGATAGGCAATATTTCGCCCAAAGAAATTGCAAGAGAAGTATTATTTCTTATTAAAGATAAAGATCAATTAAAAAGTATTA